>JALZLY010000273.1 GCA_030858465.1 Deinococcota bacterium | reverse complement strand
GGCCGAGGCCGACCGCGTAGGGCCAGGGCGTGCTGCGCCCGCGCCGCAAGGCGCCGACGCCCGCGCCGACGACGCCCCCGGCGAAGAGGGCCCAGCCGAGCGGCACGGTGGTGGTCAGGCCGCCCAGGAGGGTAGCGAGGAGCGACCAGAGGGTGACCATGAGGGCGCTGGCGAGCGCGCCCATAACGGTTCCGACGAGGACGGCGGGTGGAGAGAGGTGAAAAGCATGCCTGCCTGCTCGTTCGATCGTCGCGTCCATAGCCTATTCCTCCGGCGCAAAGCGGAAAAAGATGACCATGAAGACGAGCAGCACGGCGAAGAGCACCACCGCCACCGCCGCCCCCATGCCGATGTTGGCGAGGCCGAAAGCCTGGTCGTAGATCATGATGGGTAGGTTACGGGTGCCCGCGGCGCCCCCGGTCAGGAGAAAGATATCCTCGAACTTGTTGATCAGAAACATGAAGCGGAGCAAGAAGAGGACGCCCAAGATGCCCGCGAGCTGTGGCAGGGTGATCGACCAGAACTTCTGGAAGGGGCTGGCCCCGTCCACGTCGGCGGCCTCGTACATGTCCTTGGGGATGGCCTGGAAGCGGGCCAGGATAAAGAGAAAGGCAAAGGGAAAATAGTTCCAGGCGCTGAAGGCGATGACGGTGGTAAGTGCGAGCGGCAGGGAAAACGAGAGGCCGAAGAGGTCCAGGGCAAGGCTGCGCTGGCCGAGAAAGTTGAGCGGGCCGTCCAGAAGCCCGTAGCGCACCCCGAGCGCGTTCACGGTGCCGCTGAAGGGGTCGAGGAAAAAGGCCCACACAAAGGCGACGGCGATGACGGGCGCCACGTAGGGAAAGAGAAAGAGCCCGCGCAACAGGCCCTGGCCGCGGAAGCGAGCGTTCACCAGTTGCGCCGCGAAGAGCCCCAGGAGGATCGAGCCGACGGTGCTGAAGAGCGTGTAGTAGAGCGTCACCCGCATGACTGGCCAGAAGTCGGGGCCGCTCAGGATGCGGCGGAAGTTGTCGAGCGTAAAAACGAAGTTGGTGAGGACGTTGTCCGCCTGGGCGCGGATGGTCGCCGCCGCCAGGGGAAGCTCCGGCCCGCCCGCCTCGAAATAGACCTGCGAGGCGCTGAAAGAGAGCGTCAGCGCCTCGCGAAAGCCGGGTAGGGCGTCGCCGAAGTCGCAGCGCAACAGGCTGCCGTCTTGCGTGCAGCGCGGCTCGAGCGTGGCGAGCTCGAGCCCCTGGGGCAGCGCCTTTTCCAGGATGACGCCATAAAGCGCCGCGGTCTGAGAGCGGTTCAGGATCTGCAGGCGCAGCTCGAGCGCCTCGCCCGGAGCCTCGGGCATCGCTGTCACGCGCTCGTTCACCACCGGTGCCGGCGCGCGCAGATCGCCCAAGGTCACCGGTTTGAAGGCGATCCAGAAGTTCATCAGGACCGGAAAGAGGACGATGGCGAAGACGATGAGGAAGGTCGGCGCCAGCATCCAGTAGGCGAGCCGCGCCTCGCGGGCGGCGAGCGTTCCCCGGCGTGAAGGGTGTGCGGCCATCGTTACCTCCTTTCAAGCGGTCAGCTAGCAGCCGTCAGCTTTAGGGTCCGTGCTGATAGCTGATAGCTGACGGCGTGAATTTCCCGCTCGAGTATTTCCGAGAGAGCTTGGTCCGTGCTGATAGCTGATAGCTGACGGCTGCTAGCCCCTTACCTGAGCGCTTCGACCCGCTGCTGCATCAGCGCGGCGGTCTCCTCGGCGCTGTGTTCGCCGTCCAAGAACTCGCGCAGCGTCTCGACCAGAACACGCGTGTCGGCCATCTGCGAGTAGAGAACGCCCTGGCCCTGCCCGAAGGCCCAGCGGTCGCCCGTCTCGAGCCCCTCGATGAGGTCGCCGATCACCTCCTGCGAATAGAACTCGCTCAAGGGCGCACGCGCCGAGACGCCGACCTCGAGGTCTTGCCAGGCGTCGACGAACTCAGTGGGGTTCTCGGCGGTGCCGCCTCGCACCGGGAACTTGCCCTCGGCGGCGATCGACAGGGTGTCGATATAGCCTTCGCTCATGGAGAATTCAACGAACTGCTGGGCGGCCTCGGCGTCGGCGTCGACGGTGATGCCGAAGTAGCGCACGTCGGCCCAGCCCGCGCCGCCTGGGTTGTTGGGTCCCGAGAGGCGGGTGACGAAGCCGGTGTTGCGTGCCAGCCAGCCGGACTCCTGGCCTTCGTCGGCGGGAACGGGCACCTCGTCGCGGAGGCCGGCTAGTTCGTCGAGAATAAATGGTGACCAGACGATCATCGCCGCCTGACCGCCCTGGTAGAGCTCGCGCGACTGCTGCCAGTAGAGGTTGCCGGGCGGGCTCGCCTCCACGAGCTGGCGGTAGAACTCCAGGGTCTCGACCATCTCGGGCGAGTCCAGGGTGACGTTGCCCTCGTCGCCTATCATCTGAACGCCGTTGGCCAGCGCGAAGTGCTCGAAGACCTGGAGCATATAGGGCTGGCTCACGTCGGTGGCGGCGACGAAGCCGTACATCTCGGGAGGGTTGTGGAGCGCCGCTATGGCGGCGAGGATGCTCTCAAAGGTGGTGGGGGGCTCGAGCCCGTGCTCCTCGAAGAGGTCGGCGCGGTAGAGCAGGAGCTGGGTCCAGCCGTCTACCGGCACCGCGGCGTAGTCGCCCTCGAAG
>JALZLY010000272.1 GCA_030858465.1 Deinococcota bacterium | reverse complement strand
CCGCGTGGCTGGGCGCTTCGGGAGTGGCGGTGTTTCACACCGCGATGCTGCTCGGACGCCTGGGGGCGGCGCAGGCGCTTCAGCGTTACCACCGCCGGGGTCTCCTCCAGCTGGCAGGTGCTGTCGCGGCGGGAGGGATGCTCATTGCCCTCGCCACCGAGCACGCCCCCGTCGTTCTGCTGAGTTTCCTGATTACCGGGCTGGCTGTTGCCGTCGTCGCACCCGTGACGTTCTCACTCGTTGGCGACGCCGTGCCGGATCGCGTGGGTGAGGCGAGTTCGATCCTCACGACCGTCGCATACCTGGGGCTGTTGCTGGGGCCCGTGATCATCGGCGGGCTGGCGGAGTTCATAGGACTACGCCTGGCACTCGGGAGCATCATCTTCATGGGAGGCTTGATTTCGCACTTGAGCTGCGGGGTGCTCAGGGGCCGCCCAGTTACCTCCAGCAGAGCGTCGGCAGCTTATCTCGATGGGAGTGGAGCATGATTCATAGGGAACGCAAGATATTTTCGGGGGATCCCGCCTGGCTGGGCATCCTTCTCCTGGCGGCACTGTGGCTTTTCTGGTTTTTGCCAGCCCCGCCTCCCGCCTCGCTCCTCACTGAAGCACCGCCCGCTGCGGTGAACGTCCGCGGCCGCTAGCAGCTCCTGGATTCGCTGCATGGCGTACGAGCTCATCTTCTTGGCGGCCGCACTCTGGGGGCTCATCGGCTTGCTCACCAAAGGGATGTTGGCAGCCGGCATCGAACCTTTGGAGATCGCCTTCTGGCGGGCCGCGCTGAGCGGGCTGCTCTTTTGCGCCCACGCGGGCTTAAGAGGAGACCTCTACCTGAAGCGACGCCGTGACTCAGGGTTCTTCCTCGGTTTTGCTCTCGTGGGCATCCTTCACTACGTGTCGTTCATCCTTGCCGTAGACCATGGCGGTGTGAACCTCGCGGTCGTCCTGCTCGCGGCAGCGCCGGTGTTTGTGGTGGTGGGCGCGTGGTTGTTGCTCCGAGAGGCTCTGACACCGTTAAAGCTCGGCCTGGTGCTCGTGACGCTGCTGGGGGTCCTCCTCGTCTCGGGTGGTGGGGGTGAGGGGATGACCGTCTCCGCCCTGGCCATCTTCTGGGGTCTTTTGGCAGCGGCAAGCCACGCCAGCCTCTACCTCTTCGACAAGTGGATGCTGGGCCGCTACAGCCCCGTCACCATCTGCGCGCTGCTCATGCCCTTGGGGGCGCTTATGCTAGGGCCGCTGGTGACGTTCAGCCCCAAGAGCCTGCAGGTGTGGGGGTTGTTGCTGCTGCTGGTGTTCTTTTCGACCTATGTGGCCTACTTTCTCTACTACACCGGCCTCAAGAGGATAGAAGCGTCACGGGCGGTGCTGGTGACAAGCGTCGAACCGGTCATCGCTGCCACCTTGGCTGCTCTGGTGTTTGGTGAGCACTTCGGCTTGCTCGGTTATGTCGGGGCGAGCTCGATCGTTTGTGCGGCGCTCCTGGTGTCCCTGCTGCAAGGAAGCTTGAGGAATGCTGCGGCTGTGTTCGCGCGCCAGAGCCCTCTACCCCCTGAGCGGTCCTGAAGACGCTCATCATGAAGCTATGGACACAGTGAGCAAAAGGAGCGACCGATTCGGGGCTTTTTAACAGCGAATGCTCGGGGTGCTTCAATGGCAATAACAGGCCGATAGGATTTAAAAGGACAGGCTGCGTGAGGCGTGTGCAACATGTTGTCACATGCAGCTCAATACCGACACGCTATACTGAATCATGTCACATAACAAGCATCCATTACAAGTACGCATCGGCCCCCATGGCCGCGTCGTCATTCCTTCCCCGCTGCGCCGCGCCCTAAAGCTCGAGGTTGGGGAAGACCTGGTAGCCAGGCTCGAGGGTGAACAGCTTATCTTCGAGCGCCGAGAAGCCCTCGAGCGCCGGCTACGCCAGCGCTTCGCTCATATACCCAAAGCGGTCAACCTGGCGGATGAACTGATTGCGGAGCGGCGCGACGAGACTCGCCGTGAGGCTGACGGGTGAGTGCCCCAGGCGGGGCTAGCGAAGCGGAATCACGCTGCGTCCTTGACGCCTCGGCCCTGCTCGCTTACCTGCATGACGAGGATGGGGGTGCGCGTGTTCGGGGGGAGCTTGCACACGCCCTCATGTCAAGCGTGAACTGGTCGGAGGTCGTTCAAAAAGCCTTGGCGTACAACACGAACGTCACCGGGCTGCGTCAGGACCTCGAGGCTTTGGGCTTGCAGATTGTGGACTTCGATGCTCGGCAGGCCGAGGCAGCCGCCGAGCTATGGACCCTCACCAGGAGCGCGGGGCTGTCGCTAGCCGACAGGGCATGCTTGGCTTTGGCTCGAGCGCGTAAGCTGCCTGCCCTGACTTCTGATAAGGTTTGGACTCGAGTCTCTCCTAACGTTCAGATGATTCGTTAAGCTGTCGCGGGTTAAGGACCGGCATAATCACTATCATCCCGGCGGGACCTCATGGTTTGCCTCTACAAACGCGAGATTTTCCTTGTTGTTGTGACATGGAAGACTCGAGCATCCTACCTAATTCTTACCGGAAGCTGATAGCATGAGCCGTGGAACAAGTCCGGAAATAGAGGATCCGCTTCGATAGCTAAGTAGAGCGGCGATTCCCAAAGCATTTCTTGGGCCTCTTCCTCGTCTGATGCAGCGAGGACGGGCTCGGGGTTTTTCTTGTGCGGCCGGGGCTCGAGCTTCATCGGATAACCACCTCGTGCTCTTCTTGCCCAGCTACGAAGCTGCGGGCTCTGCATCCTCCATCCACGCTGGAGTCAAGCCGTAATAGAGCACGTCCGGATCGATGTCGGCCTTATAGTCTCCACAGTCCCAGGTGAGCACGCCCTGCTCGAGCGCAACCGAACGAAAGAGCTGCTGGTTTTCACGGATGGGTGCAAAGACGGGACCACGCAGGTAGTGTTCAAGGTCAAGCGCCCGCTCTTCGCCGCTGTCAAAAATGACGCGCACCCTAAATCCCTCGAGCGGTACAACCGACGTTGTGCGTACTAGCTTCATAGTCCTCCTCCTACTCCAGTGGCTCAAGCATCTCTAGCGGCTTCCCATCCCTCGCAAGTTGCCAGTTTCGTATGAGTGCGGCGCGGTTCATGGTCGCCCACTCCAGCACAAGCGCCTGAGCGCGACGCGGAATGCCACCCCGTGTCAGCTCGAGCGTCTCGATGGTGTAGACAGCCTCATGGTCACCATATTTGAAGTGGCGCCATAAAACCGGCAAATAGCTGGCACAACATCATTTTACAACGATGGCAGGGTTCTGATGCTCCTTGATATCTTGACTGATTGTGGCTGGACCTCGAGCCGAAATCTGTTCACCCTTTTTCTCGTCCAGGGCAGCAAGGCGGGCTCGAGCTTCGCTGGACGGTTAGTCGCTGGCTTGGTTCTAATCCCGTATCACCATTAGGACGGCTAGAGCAGCAGGTAGATAACGTAGCGCTCAAGCTTGGCAGGCCCTTAGCGAATGAGCTTCACATTCACCGGCACATTCGCCTGTTGCCAATCCCTATCAGAGGTGAGTGCTGGCAGTGCCAGGCGGTGCGCCAGCGCCAGGCAACAGCGGTCCCCGAGAGATAAGCCAAGAGCTTTGGTTAGCGGGCGCCATGTCGCTACCTGAAGCGTGTCTTTCTCGCTTAGAGGCTCGAGTTTTAGGAGCGTATGGAGTAGCCCTGCTTGCTGCATGCGCTCGAGCGCTGCCTCGGGTGGCTGGCCCCACTCGGCCAGCTTGGACAATACTTCGGCCAGGTTGACCACACTCATGGCCGCCCCTTGGCTGAGGGCCTCTGCAACCACTTCGGCGCCCTTCTCTCCTTTTAGGTGGGCAAGCAGAGCAGAGGCGTCCAGAACGCTATTCACGTGCCGCTTCGGCTTTGCGCTCGGCGATCAGGTCATCAACCAGGCTGACTTCAGGCGCAACATGAGCGAAGAGTCCCAAGCCCTTGTGGGCAAGCTCCCACGCGGATGTAAGCCGTAAGCTGCCGTCGGTTTCTAGGGTGAGAATGAGTTGATCGCCCTCTTGAATCTCGAGGCGCTTGCGAAGCTCGGCTGGAAGGACGATGCGCCCGCGGTTGCCAACTTGTAGGGAATATTGGTGTTTGTGGGAATCGGAAAAAGAGTGGGCCATAAAGAAATTTACCACATCTAGTGCTTCTTGAGATGTAAGTCTGAACGCTCTCGCGGATGTGCCTGAGAACGTCCGCGTCAAAGCTTATGCGCATCCTCGGCCTTCGCGCGCTTTTCCTTCTCGAGTTCAGCCTCCACGCGGTCCCACACATTGTAGTCACGTTCCTCTCTGATCTCGCGAATGGGCGCTTTCGTTTCCTCCAGGGTGTACCCGCCTTTGAGCTTAAAGTGAGCGCTACGAGCTTCGCGGAGTCTTTCGGCAAGCCGCTCCGCTTCCATGATGGCTTCCAGGGTGCGGTAGCGGAGCTTGGACGGATGGAGCCACACCGCTACGACCTCGCCGTTTTGGGTGATCTCGATGTCCTCGCCGCCTTTGACGCGCTCGAGTTCGTCATGTAAGGGTGACCTTTGCCATAAAATAGCTTTGGCATAAAATGGCTTAGATGGAGCACTTATGACAGCTTGCGGTGTTCTTTCGCAACAAGCCAGAGAAAGGCCCTTTTCCTCGAACTGGTTAGGCTCGAGGCTTCTTTTTGCTCCTCAACCTGCTCACGCCCAGGTCGTCATGTGGGATGACCTTTGGCAAGTGTCAGGGGCTCGAAAGGTGGGGCTCGAGAACCTCTTTGCGCCCTTTCAGTCGCCAAACGGATTCACTGCCGTGATTTCCGCGACGGAGAAAGAATCCTTCTCGGTGATGATGGTGGGAGGCTCGTGGACGAGCGTGGCGAGCAGCATGTCAAAGTAGCTTTGGCGATAGAAAACGCTTCTCGAGCACATCAGCCAAAAAACAGGGCGAGTTGTAGCCGCTTGTGCCGGCGTCTCCACCTTTCAAAGCGCTCGAGCCCTCCTAAAACACCCTCGAGGAAAACCTAGCCGTACAATAGAGCCATGTCGAAGCGCAACCGAGAGAAAAGGGCTGAGCAGCGGGCGCTCGAGGCGGCGCGGCGCCTCACCTTCGGCAAGGTTCTGCGGCTGGTCCTCAAGATGTTCGTCTTCGCGATTCTTGCGTCCCTGGCGGTTTCGCTGGCGTCCGCGGCGGGGGTGCCTGGTCTCGAGACCTTCTGGGTGCAGCTCCTCGTCATGCTGCTGCTCTATCTGCCGGCCTACCCCATCATCATGCGCGAGTTCAGGCCGGCCCGTTCCGGGCGGCGCGCCAGAGGGTGATCGCCGGCTCGCCAGGAGGGTCTAGGGGCCCGGCTTCCTTGCCGGCCGGGCCCTCGCCGGCCGCCGAGGCGGCCTTTGGCCCCAGTTCCCTCTACGGCCAGATCAAGCTGGCCCGCTTCTGGCTGCCCCTGGCCATCCTGGTCCTGGTGCTCGCCTACCAGCTCCTCATCGTGCCCCTGGGCGACGCGCGCTGGGAGTTTTGGGCGACGCTGCTGTTCTACGGCATCCTGGGGCCGGTGGTCACCTTCGTCACGCTCACCTGGATCGCCTCGCAGGTGAAGGGGCGCGAGCTCGCGCAAAACGAGCTGAGGGAGCTCTACACCGAGCTGCGTGCCAGCCACGAGCTGCTCGCCGCCATCCAGAACGTAACCGAGCGCTTTGCCGCCGCCACCGACTTGGACTCGGTCCTCAGCGCGGCCAGCGAGGGCGTGGCCGAGGTCACGGGCGCGGAGGCCGCGGCGGTGAGCCTGGGCCTTGGTGGGCTGGGGGTGGTGCGCGGCCACGGCCTGACGGCTTTTCTTGGCGAGCGCGTCTTGGCGCGCGCCGAAGCGCTCTCGCGCCAGGAGGCACTGAGCGACACCGAGCAGGGCGAGGAGAGCGGAAGGCTCTGGGTGCTGACCATGCCGCTCGTCTGGGGTCAGGCCTTGGAAGGCAGCCTCCACGCTTTTTACAGGGCCGAGCCGAGCCACGACCAGCGCGAGAGCTTCAGCATCCTGGGCTCGCAGTTCTCAGCGGCGGCCGAGGCCAGCCGCGGGCGCACCAAGGACCTCCTGACGCTCTTCGAGGTGGACCGCAGCATCCGCGCCGAAGGCAACCTGGAGCGCCTTTTGGGGACGCTGCTCACCCAGACGATGCAGCGCGCCGGGGCCAGTCTGGGCGGGGTCTATCTAGCCGACGAGGACGGCCTCCTGCAGCTCAAGGCCTGGCACGGGCTCTCCGCCAATCCCTCAGTGACCCCGCTGTCCGCGCGCGTGGGAGAAGGGTTTATCGGCAAAGCCGCCGAAGCGGGCGAGCCGCGCATCGCTGGCAACCTCTCGGGCGAGGCGCGCCTCACCGGCGGGCCGGTCCTGGCGCGGGCTGAGAGCGTCATCAGCCTGCCGCTCGAGGCCGACGAGGGTCTCTTGGGCATCATCGTCTTGGCGCACGAGAGCGCCGCCTACTTCAGCGAGGCGAGCCTGCCCTTCTTGAGCCTGATGGCCGGGCAGGTGACCCTGGCGGTGCGCAACGCCCGCGCCTACCTCCAGTCCGAGGAGCTCGCCATCGTCGAGGAGCGCGCCCGCATCGCCCGTGAGATCCATGACGGCGTCGCTCAGTCGCTGGCTTTCTCCGCGCTCAAGCTCGACCTCGCCCTCAAGCTGCTCGCCAAGGACCCACAGAAGGCCGCCAGCGAGTTGAACGCGACCAAAACGACCATCCGCGAGACCATCAAGGAGGTGAGGCGCAGCATCTTCGCGCTCCGGCCCATCGACTTGGAGCGGCACGGCTTCGCCGAGGCTATCCGCCGCTACGCGGTGGACTACGGCCAGCAAAATGACATCCGCGTCGCGCTCCAAGTGGAGGCACCGCCGCAGCTCACTCTGAAGAGCGAGGCGGTGCTCTACAGGATCTTCCAGGAGACGATGAACAACGTCGCCAAGCACTCGAGCGCGTCTTCAGTCGAGGTTACGGTGGGGACCACGGCGGAACGGCACAGCTTTATCCGCATCAGGGACGACGGCCGCGGCTTCGATCCCGAAGGAGTGAGCGGACGGATCACCAGTGCCGGGGGTCTGGGCCTGTTACAGATGTGCGAGCGGGTCGAGGCCAGAAGGGGCCGCTTCGAGGTGAGCTCGTCACCCGGCGCGGGCACGCAGGTCTACGCCTCGGTACCGGAGTGAGGCCGAGAGTTACAGGGGTCGGGGGTCAGGGCTTGGGTTTTTACCGACCCCTAACCCCTGAATTCTACTTCCTGCGGTAGCTCGCGTTGGCAAAGCGCTTCTGGAACTTCTCGACGCGGCCTTCGGTGTCGATAAAGCGCTGCTGGCCGGTGTAGAAGGGATGGCAGGCGCTGCACACGTCGATGTGGATCTCCTGCTTGGTGCTCATGGTCTCGATCACGTTGCCGCAACCGCACATAATCTTTGCGGGCATGATTTTGGGATGAATGTCTGCTTTCATGGTCGCTGCCTCCAAAGTCGCAAGGGGAAGCCTAGCACAGAACGCCGCTACCGGCAAGGCGCCGCGACGCCGATGCAAGCGGCGGATGGGCGTAGCCACGTCCTGGGCCACGCCCCCTAGATGCTCGTGGCTGTCCTCTCGCCGATCTGGCGCTTAACGCGCTGCATGATGGCCGCCATACCGCGCAGGCGCTGTGACGAGATGATCTCGGCCAAACCCATGCGGGTGTAGAAGTCGTCGGGAACCTCGAGCACCTCCTGCGCCGAGGCGCCGCTCAGCCCCTCGGCGAGGATGCCCGCGAAGCCGCGCATGGTCGGCGCCTCCTGAGGGGCGTCGAAGTGGAGGGCGACCCGGCCCTCCTCGTCGACCTCGCTCAGGACAAAGAAGGGCGTCTGGCACTCGTGGACCTGCTCCATCGCCTCGCGGTGGCCGTCGAGTTCGGGGGGCAGGGGAGGGACCTTGCGGGTGTACTCCAGGAGGAGTTGGAGTCGCAGACTCTTGGGTGCGGTCCTGAACGCGCCGATGATCTCTTCGAGCCGTTGGGCTGTGCTCCGGGCTGTGCTCTGGGGTGTGCTCATGGCCCTAAGGATACTCATCAGGCTGGGGTCACCCCGTGCTCTGCAGTGCAAAGCGGTTCCGAGCAAAGAGGCTGGGGTCGTGATCCGCTGGGGTCGTGGTCCCTGCACCCTCTCGGCGATTGCGCTTTGTGCTTGCCGACGGCACGAGATGGCCAGGCCCGGCCGCGGAGGCCGCGGATGACGGCTTGGCAGTTCGGTCCGGGATACCGCCTTCGAGATGCTATCTTACGGTCATGTGCGTTTACCCCGACCGCCTCGAGATTCCCCCCGGCGTCTTCGATCGTGTGCTCGAGGTGCCGGGCTCCAAAAGCCTCACCAACCGGGCGCTCGTCGTCGCGGCTCTGGCCGAGGGGCGCTCGAGGCTAGCGGGCGCGCTGCTCGCCGAGGACTCCGAGGTGATGGCGGCGGCGCTGAACCGGCTGGGCATCGCGGTCACGGTCGAGGGCGACCTCTTCACCGTCGAGGGGCAGGGGGGGCGCATTCCCGTCGCCGAGGCCGAGCTCGACCTGCGCCTCTCGGGCACCTCGATTCGCTTTCTGACCGCGCTCGTCGCGCTCGGGCGGGGGCGTTACCGCCTGGACGGCAACGAGCGGATGCGCCAGCGCCCCATCCAGGACCTGCTGAGCGCGCTCGAGTCGCTCGGGGTCAAGGCGGAAACGGTCTTTGAGACGGGCTGCCCGCCGCTCGTCGTCGAAGGCCGTGGGCTCAGGGGCGGGCGGGCGCGGGTGGCGGGCGAGCGCTCCTCGCAGTTTCTCTCGGCCTTGCTCATGGCCGCGCCCTACGCGGACGCCCCCGTCACCCTCGAGGTGGCGGGCGACTTGCAGTCCAAGCCCTTTATCGACATGACCCTGGCGCTCATGGAGGATTTCGGCGTCACCGTGGACCGCGAGGGCTACCGGCGCTTCACCGTGGCCCCCGCGCGCTACCGGGCGCGCGACTACGCCGTCGAGGGCGACGCCATGGCGGCGGGCTACTTCTGGGCGGCGGCGGCCGTCAGCGGCGGCCGGGCGCGGGTTTTGGGCGTGGGCGCGGGCTCGAGCCAGGGCGACAAAGGCCTGGCGGACGTGCTCGGTATGATGGGCTGCAAGGTGAGCTGGGAGGCGGGGGCCTGCGAGGTGCGGGCGCCCGAGGGCGGGGTCCTCAGGGGCGGCGTCTTCGACCTCAACGACATGCCCGACCAGGCGCAGACGCTGGCGGTGGTGGCCCTCTTCGCCGACGGTCCGGTGCGCATCGAAAACGTCTGGAACATGCGCATCAAGGAGACCGACCGCCTGGGCGCGCTCCATACCGAGCTGAGCAAGCTGGGCGCGCGGGTCGAGGAGGGGCGCGACTTCATCGTCGTCCATCCCCTTGAGGACTACCGCGGGCCCGTCCGTATCGACACCTACGGCGACCACCGCATGGCGATGGCCTTTGCCCTGGCCGGCCTGCGCCTGCCCGGCGTGACCATCATGGACCCCGGCTGCGTCGCCAAGACCTTCCCCGACTTCTTTCGCGCCCTGACCGGGGCGGCGGCGGTATGATGACGCTCGTGGACGTTTACGAACTCAGCGGGCCGAGACCGGTAGGACCTGGATGCGCGGACGGCGCCGACGATGAGCGCCGCCTCGTCATCACCCTGGACGGCCCGGCGGCGTCGGGCAAGTCGAGCGTGGCCAGGCGCGTCGCCGAGCTTTTGAATATTCCCTATGTCTCGAGCGGCCTGCTCTACCGGGCCGCCACCTTCCTGGTCTTGGAGCGCGGCTTAGGCCCCGCCGACGAGGCGGCGGTGATGGCGCTCCTGAACGCCCACCGGGTGGAGCTGCGGGCGCAGACGGGCCGAGCCAACCAGCTCTTTATCGACGCCGTCAATATCTCGCCCGCGCTACACACCGACGCCGTGGACGCGGCGGTCTCGGCGGTCGCGGGTCACCCCTCGGTGCGGGACTGGGTCGGCGAGCGCCTGCGCGCCACCGGCGGCTCCTTTGCCATCGACGGCCGTGACATGGGCACGGCCGTTTTTCCCGACGCCACCCACAAGTTTTATCTCGACGCGCCCGCCGAAGTGCGCGCCCGGCGCCGGGTAGGCGAGCGCAGCACCTCGCTGCCCGAGGTGGCCGAGGCCTTGCGGCGGCGCGACCGGCTCGACCACAAGCAGCTTACGCCCGCCCCGGACGCCGTGCACATCGACACCGCCGACCTGACCGTCGAAGAGGTAACGCGCCGCGTGCTCGACGAGGTCTTGAGCACCTCCTTGGCCCGTTAGGTGGGGGCTTGACGACCGTGCTCGAGCCCTTCACCACGCCGGCCGCCCGCTTGCGCCGGGTGGTCGTCACCAGCACCCGCTACAAGCCCGCCGCGCACCCGCTGGCCCAGGAGATCGCCGCCCGGCTGAGCTCGCTGGGCGCCGCGGTCACGCTCGATCTAGCCGGCTCCCTAGCGCTGGCGCGGGAGGTGCCCGAGGCCGAACTGGTCGTCGCCGTGGGCGGCGACGGCACCCTGCTGGCGACGGCGCGGCGGCTGGTCGGTACCTCTGTGCCCACCCTGGGCGTCAACCTGGGCAAACTGGGTTTCCTGGTCGAGCACAGCCCCGAAGAGGTGATGGCCTATCTCGCGGGCGAGCCGCCCGAGGGTTGGCGGCTCGAGCCCAAGATGATGCTCCAGGTCTGCCTCGAGGACGGCCGCAAGACCACCCGCTACGCCCTCAACGACATGATGGTCTCGCAGGGGGTGATGACGCGCCTCATCAGCATCGACATGGCCGTGAACGGCCAGCACGCCGCGCAGTACCGGGCCGACGGCGTCGTCGTATCGACGCCGGTGGGCTCGACGAGCTACTCGCTGTCGCTGGGCGGCCCCATCCTGGCGCCGGGCCTGCGCGCCTTTGCGATCACCCCGATCGCGCCGCACGCGCTCACCAACCGCGCCATCGTCATCGAAGGGTCCGGGGTGGTGTCCTTTGCGGTAAGGAGCCCTATCCGCGAGCTGGCGCTGGTCTTCGACGGCCAGGAGCGCCTCGCGGTGGGCGAGGGCGACCGCTTTCGGGTCTCGGCGGCGCCCACCGACTTCGTGCTGGTGTCGTCCGGCCGGCGCAGCTACTTCGAGGTCCTGCGCCACAAGCTCGCCTGGGGCGAAGGCCCGCGCCTGAGTGACCGTGCTTGAGTGACCGTGCCTAGTCCGACCTGGGCGGCGTGACCTCGCGGTTGCCGAGCAGCGCCCTTAAAAAGCGAATCTTGAAGCGGTCTCTCTCCCGGTAGGCCTGACGGAACTCCTCGGTGGCCGCGGCTCCCTCCTGCCCCAGGCCGGCCACGCGCACCCGGTAGAGCGTTTCGATCGCGTCCGAGAGGACCGAGCTGACGGTTTCAGAGGCGCTGAAGTCTTCTTTCATACGCCTCAAGGTAGCAGACCCCCGCTACGACTTCGCCCCAACCGTCACATTGGCTACATTTGTTTGCGGTGTTTCTAAAGCCGGTGTTTCTAAAGCCGGTCTAATACCAAATTGCCCTTCAAAGTGTCGCAAACCGAATGCGTCTAAGGGTATGCGCGAACCCCCTTCTCGCTTTGCTCGGAACACGCGCACTTTTCAAGCGCAAAAGCGGCGCTTGAAAAGGCACTTGTATAACTTGAGCCGCTGTGTCCAAAGGAGGTGACTCCGCCTCTGGCGCCCAGACTGGAAAGGTTGGAGGCAGGGGGATAAGCTATGGCTATGATGGTCCTTTCCGATGCAGAGGTGGCCGAGCGGCTCCACTGGCCCGAGGTAATGGGGGCGCTCGAGGCGGGCTTTCGCCTCCGCGCTCAGGCGCCCTCGAGTTTTGCCCTGCCGGAACGCGTGGCGCTTTCTGCCAGCGGCGGCGGCGCCTTGTTGACCATGCCCTGCGCCGACGCGCGCGGCTGGTTCGGCGTCAAGCAGGTCTCGGTGCTGCCGGAAAACCAGGGGCGCGGCCTGCCCACCGTCCAGGCCTGGTACACCCTCATGGGCCCAAACGGCACCCCGGTGCTGGCCTGCGCGGCGACCGCGCTCACCCGTATCCGCACGGCGGCGGCCTCCGCCCTAGCGGCGCGCTCTTTGGCGCCCGAGGCGGCCCAGAGCCTGCTCGTCGTCGGCACGGGCTCGCTCGCGCCCTGGCTCGCCGAGGCGCACCTCCAGGTGCGGGCTTACGCCGAGGTGATGGTCTGGGGCCGCGACCGGGCCAAGGCGGAGAGGACGGCCGCGGCGATCCGCGGGCGCGTCGGCGCGGTGGCGCTGGTGCGCGCTGTGGACGAGCTCGAGGCCGCTGTTGACGTGGCCGACGTGATCAGTTTCGCGACCACGGCCAAGGAACCCATCATCCGCGGCGCGCAGCTTCGGGACGGCCAGCATCTCGACCTCGTCGGCGCCTTTTCGTCCGCTATGTGCGAGGTGGACGCGGACGCCGTGAAGCGTGCCCGCGTTTTCGTCGATGATAGAGAGGCCGCCAGAGCGGAGGCGGGCGACCTTATCCAGGCGGCGGCGCAGGGCTGGTCCTTCGAGGAGGTTAGGGCCGACTTGGCGGCCCTGGTCACCGGCCAGGCAGGACGCGAGCGCGACGAGGACATCACCCTCTTCAAATCGGTGGGGCTGGCCGTGGAGGACCTGCTGGTGGCGCGGCTCCTGGTCTGAAATCGGCTGTCATGCCTTTTGGGTGCGCGGATGAACCGGCGCGCTAGAGCGGCCTCGAGACGAGCGACTCGATGACGTCTCTGGCTGCCCCTGGTTTGCCGCCGCGCCTAGCGGCCTCGCGCATCGCCGCCTGGCGCGCCGGGTCGTCGAAAAAGCTCTTCAGCTTGTGTGCCAAGACGGCCAGCGGCTCGACGCGCAGGCCCGCGCCGCCTTCCAAGAGGTGGTTGGCGTTGGCTTCTTCTTGGATGGGGTAGGGCTGGACGATGGCAAAGGGCAAGCCGGCGGCCAGTGCTTCGCTGGTGGTCAGGCCGCCGGGCTTGCCCAGCAAGAGGTCGGCGGCCGCCAAGTAGAGGGGCACGTCGGTCGTGAAGCCGAGCACCTTGAAGCGCATGAGCCCGTCGTAGCCCTCGAGCTCGCGCTTGACCAGGTCCTCGTTGGGCGGGCTGCGGCCGCAGATGACCACCACCTGGAGCGGCCGGCGCAAGGTCATGAGCTCTCTCAGGATGTGCCGCAAGGTCCCCTCGTCGAGGCCGCTAGCCATGAGTAGCAGGGTGTCGCGCCCTGGGAGCTCGAGCGTTGCCCTCGCCTCGGCCCGCCCCGGCAGGGAAGCGTAGCGCAGGTCGATGGGGATGCCCGTCACCTCGACTTGCGCCGCTGGAATACCCGTCGAGAGGAGGTGCGCGCATATCTGCTCGGTGGCGACGAAGTAGCGGCTTATGTCAGGCTGCAGCCACAGGCGGTGGGCGGCGTAGTCGGTGAGAACCACGCTCTGCGGCACGTGCGGCCTGCTCCCGAGCCGCGCTAGGATCTGCGGCGGCAGGAAGTGGGTGTGCACGAGCGCGTCCGGTTCGTAGCGGCGGATGTGCCGGGGGAGCCGATAAGAGACGAGCCGGGTAAGGCCGCGGGTGAGCCGGGTCATGATGCGGACCTGGCGCGAGGCGCCCGGCTGCGGCAGGCGGTCTAAGCGCTTGCCGAGCCAGTCGACGAAGTTTGGCGCGCTCTTCACCAGGTCGAAGTAGACATGGCGGTAGATGCGGCGAAAGGCCGGGGTGGTGTAGTCGAGCAGGTCCACGTGCTCACAGACGATCCCCCGCTCCCTGGCGGCCTGCTCGAGGGCGCGGCCCGCCGCGACGTGGCCGCCGCCGATCGAGGCCGACACGACGAGGAGCTTGCGGGGAGGGCCTGGCGGCATCCGGTAAGTCTACCAGGCGAGCTTGTCGGCTTGTCCTGCTTTGGCCGGCGCCGCGCAGCCTGCGGCGGCGGACGAACGACGAACAAAGAGACGATGAAGGGACCGTCACCCGCCCTCATGGTTGCCCTTATTTTGCTCGTGGTCGCCCTTAGTTTGATAGCATAGAGCGTTTCCCCTGCCAACCCGGCGCAAGCGCGCCGGGAGCGCGCCGAAGCAGGACTGTGGCCGTTGTTTGGGAGTGGTTTGAGATGAAGGAGGATGCGTGCGCTATTTCATTCTTGTCGCCCTGCTCTTGCTGGCGGGCTGCCTGCCGGGAGCCGAGCAGACCTTGCGGCTCCACGAGATCGAGCTTGTAGGCGGCGACAGCCCTTTTCGCTACAGCTACTTTTACGGCGCGCCCGGCGAGGTCACCAGCGGCGAGCGGCGCTTGGTGTTGAGCGACGGGCCGAGCGAGGACCCGCTGGCCGTGCCCGGCGCCCTCTTGGTCAACGGCCGGCCCAACCGCGCCCAGGAGATGCGGCCTTTGAGCCCCCCCAGCGAGGTGCAGCGCGCCGCCATGTCCACCGACATGCTGGTGCGCACCGCAAGGGCCACGGGGGCGGTCGTCTACTACGACGGCCGGCTCTGGTTCGACCTCCTGGATTCGGCCGAGGCGGGCTTCGACACCCGGGTGGTGCCGCGGCCGCGGGTCGACGGCCTGCGCGGGCTCGGCCGGCTGAGCCCCGCCGAGGCGGAGATGCTCGAGCGCCTTCTCGAGCCCAGAGGAGCCGTGGTGCTCACGGTGCTGCTCGAGCCGCTGACGCCGCCTCAGGTGTACGCGGGCGCCCAAATAGACGAATACCTGCGGACCTCGCTCGCCGTCCAGACGGGCGTGCCGGTCGACCCGGCGGCCGTTCAGCCCGCCGTTCAGGACCTCCGCTGGGACGAGCTCGCTAGCGGCCAGCAGGCCACCTTGGGCGCCGAGGTGGGCGCCCAAGCCGACTACCGGGTGGTGACGAGCCAGGACGCCCTCTTGACCCTCTGGAACCGGGCTCACGGCGCGCAGCTCAGCCCGCCCCGCCTGCCCGAGCTGGATTTTCGCCGCGAGAGCGTGATCGCCGTCTTCTTGGGTCAGCGCCCGAGCGGCGGCTACGGGGTGAGCGTGCGCGACCTGCGGCTCGAGGGCGGCGATGTCATCCTGCTCTTAGAAGAGCGCCAGCCGGGTCCCGGCGACATCACCACCCAGGCGCTTACCAGCCCCTGGCTGATGCTGCGCGTGGCGCGGCCGAACCTGCGCGCGGCCTGGATTCGCGACGCGCAGACGGGCAACCTGATCGGCGTGGCGCAACCCTTGAACTAGGGGCTAGGGGTTGGGGAAAGCCAAAACCCTAGCCCCCAGCCCCTCCTCACGTCAGCGCGTGGGGGTCGAAGAGGCGGCGGTACTCGTCGCCGGCGTAGCGGTCGGTCATGCCCGCCAGATGGTCGGTGACCGCGCGCATGAGGCCGACCTCCTCGGCGTGCTCGCGCACCGAG
>JALZLY010000271.1 GCA_030858465.1 Deinococcota bacterium | reverse complement strand
AGCTCGGGTTGAAGACGCGTACCGACAGCTCCTCGGGTCTTTTGGCCTCTAGGAACGTGAGCGCGCCGACCGTCATGGCCAGCAGGCTTTCGGGGTCGAAGTCCTGCAAAAAGTCAGGGCTGGCCTTCTCGAAGAGCGCTTGGGACAGAGCCTTGAGCAGCTCTGTCTGGCCGCCCTGCAGGGTCTCGTCGATCGCGCGTTGGATGTCTTTTACGGTCGCCGTCATCGTGGGCGCCTCCTAAAGGGTGTTTGGCATAAGTCTCTTTGGGCATAAGTCAAGGGCATAAACCTGTGAATATGCTGGAAGTATACCGGAAGCACCCTGGCAAGAACCCCAAAAGGGCGGAAAAGGAGAACACAGCGCGAGCCCTGCTCAAGCGCCGCTGATGGCTGGGGTATACTGAGCTTCATGGCTCTCGCCGTTGCCGGGCTCCTCATCGTCCTCGACCAGCTCAGCAAGTTCTGGGTCGTTCACAACCTGCCCCTAGGCGGGCCCCGCGAACCGCTCGCTCTGGGCTTTCACCTCACCTATGTCCGCAACACCGGCGCCGCCTTCGGCATCCTTCAGGACGTGACCTTGCTGCTGAGCGTGCTCTCGGCCGTGGTCTCGGCGGCCATTCTCTACGCGCTGCTCCGTCACGGCCGGAGGATGCCGCCCTTGCAGCGCTGGGCCTTCGCGCTCATCTTCGCCGGCGCCGTCGGCAACCTGATCGACCGCATAAGGCTGGGTTACGTCATCGATTTCATCGACTTCTATGTCCCCGGCGTCATCGACTTCGCCGTCTTCAACGTCGCCGATGCCTCTGTGGTCGTGGGCGCGGGGCTCTTGCTCCTGGCCGCCTTGACCGATAAGGGCGAGAAAGCCAGGCCGGATGAGCAGAGGGAAGAAGGGCTCGAGAGGCGAGGATTGGGCTCGCCGCCCAACCGCTGACGGCCGCGGTTGCGCGGCAGCCCGAGGAGGATAGAGCCTGATGCCTGCAGAAGACGTTCTACGGAGGATCAGCCCTACTGGCTGATTCCTTGTCAGCGCTCGAGCACGAGAAAGCGTGCCCGGCCCAAGAGGTCGGCCTCGAGCTTCCGTTCCGTCCAGCGCGTCGCCTCTGCCAGCGCCTTTTGGCTGTTGCGCGGGTCGAGCTCGAGCATCATCCTCACGCCCGGCTTGACAAGCCCAAAGGCCTGGGCCTCGAGGCTACGAAAGTGCGCCAGGCCGTCCTCGCCCGAAAAGAGCGCCTCGGCCGGGTCCGCCCGCACCTCGGGCGAGAGCCACGCCCTGTCCGTCTCGGGCAGATAGGGCGGATTGCTGAGCAGCAGGTCGGCCCCGCGCACGGCTTCCTGCAACGCCGGCGCCCCCAACAGGTCCGACCGAACGAAATCAACCTCGAGGCCGAGGCGCCGGGCGTTGTCCCGGGCGACCTCGAGCGCCTCCGCCGAGAGCTCGCTGGCGCTCACGGCGGCGTCTGGCCGCTCGGCCTTGATGGCCAAGGCGATCGCCCCGCTGCCCGTGCCCACGTCCACCACCCTGGGCTGTGGAACGCCTGTGAGCGCCTCCAGGGCGAGCTCGACGAGCCGCTCCGTCTCGGGGCGGGGAATGAGCACGGCCGGAGACACCGTCAGCTCGAGCCCGTAGAAGTAGGCTACGCCGAGGATGTGCTGCAGGGGCTCACGGCGGGCGCGGCGGCCTAGCTGGGACAGGTACAGGGTCCATCTCTCAAGGCTCAGGGGGCGGTTGCGCTCGAGCATCACGGCAGACCTGGATATCCCCAACAGCTGCCCGAGCAGGCTGACGCCGTCCTCCCAGGGGTTGTCCACCCCGGCGGCGTCAAGACGCTCTTGCGCCAGGGCCATCGCCTCGGCGACGGTGGCCACGTGACGGCTAACCAGCTCAGCCATCAGCTCCCTCGAGCTCGCTCAACACGATCTCACCCGACCACTATACCAACTTGCGCACAGCGCTCTAGCCTCCGCGGACGGGTTTCTCCTGCGTTGACAAAGCAGGGCCACTATTTTATACTCTATTTTAATATAGTTTTAAAAACCTCTATTTTTGCTTCCGACCCGCTCTGTATGGCTTTACCCATCGCCTCGTGATCCCACCGCTCCGGTACGTTGGTCACGATCGAGGTCACGATCGAAAGGAAGGTGAGAGGCTGGCCGATTTCCATGCTGTGCAGGGGCACGTTCCACATGAAAAACCCTATGAAGGACCCAATGAAAGGACCAAGCGAATGTCACCAAGGAAACACCCTCTGAGGCTTCTTGTCCATCGCTCTATCAGCCTCGTCCTGCTCATCTCCCTTGCCGTCGTCGCCGCTCAGAGCCTCACCGACGAACGCGTCTTGCAGCAGGAGAGTCAGCGCGGCGTCATCGAGCTCTGGGAGGCCCTGACCCCCTTGAAGTCGATCGCTTCCCAGATGACCACCGGCGCTCACCCCGACGACGAACGGAGCAGCCTGCTGGCGCTCCTGTCGCGCGGCCAGGGGGTGCGCGTCATCACCGTCACCGCCAACCGCGGCGAGGGCGGCCAGAACTCGATCGGCACCGAACGCTACGACGCTTTGGGCGTCCTCCGCAGCCACGAGATGGAGGAGGCCAGCCAAGCCTTCAACGTCGAGCTCTACTTTCTGAGCGAGAGCTTCGACGACCCCATCTACGACTGGGCGTTTTCCAAGTCGGCCGTGGAGACGATCCAGCTCTGGGGCGGTGACGTCCTCATGGAGAAGCTCGTCCGCGTCATCCGCGAGAGCCGCCCCGACGTGATCTTCACCAACTTCCAGGACGTCTGGGGCCAGCACGGGCATCACCGCGCCGCGTCGCTGGCGACCGAGGAGGCCTTCCGCCTGGCGGCCGATCCCGAGGCCTTCCCCGAGCAGCTCGAGGGGGGCTTGCGCCCTTGGCAGGCCAAGAAGTTCTACCTGCCAGCCGGCCGCGGCAGCGGCCTGGCCGAAGAGGAGTTGCCGGCCACCCTGGTCATCGACATCGGCGACTACGACCCGATCTTCGGTGCCTCCTACGATCAGCTGGGCCAGCAGTCGCGGGCCTACCACCGCAGCC
Source organism: Deinococcota bacterium (assembly GCA_030858465.1). NCBI lineage: Bacteria > Thermotogati > Deinococcota > Deinococcota bacterium. The sequence goes on along the minus strand of JALZLY010000271.1, from coordinate 3,278 downwards.
AGGACATGGGCCGCTGGGCCGATGAGGGGCCGCGGACCACCGATCTCTATCTGGCCGATGCGGTCATCGAGGTCGCCAACCAGGAGACCTCCATGTTCGACGGGCTGCCCCAGACGCTGCAAGACCTCGCCGAGCTCGTTGCCGACGAGGCCCTGCGGAGCGCGATCCGGCAGGCGGATGAGCACATCCAAGAGGCCCTCGGCGCCTACCCCGACTCTGGGCGCGTCAACGCCGCCGTGACGAGCGCGCTCGCCGAGGTCCGCGAGGCGCGCGCACAACTGAGCAGCGCAGCGCTCGACGAAGAGCTCGCCTATGACCTGGGCTTCCGGTTGGGGCTCAAGGAAGCCCAGCTGCAGCACGCCCACCGCGTCTCCGCGCTCTTGGTGCCGCGCCTTACCGCCGGCGCCGCCGAACTCACCCGCGGCGCCACCACCGAATTCACGCTCATGGCCTTTGTGGGCGGCCAAACCCCGCTCGAGAACGTCACCTTGGAGCTCGAGGTGCCTGACGGCTGGACGGTCGAACGCCTCCTGGAAGACGACGCCGCCGATGATACCGCGGAAGCCGACCTGCTCGCTCAGCGCGGGACGCTCGGCTACAACGAAACCATGACCGCGACGTTTGCAGTCACGGTCGCCGCGGACGCCCCCTTCTTTCACCCCTACCGCCGCTACATGCATCCTTTCGACGCCAACAGCGACATCCAGGGCGTCATCAGCTACGAAAGCGGCGGCGAGGCGGTCCGAGTGGCGGTCGATCCCGCCGAGACCGTGGCGGTGCTTCCCGACCTGTCGATCCGCGCCAACCCTCAAAACCTCGTCTACAACCTGCTGCAGCCCGACGCTCCCCTGACGCTCGACGTGGCCGTGACGAGTTACCTGAGCGGCGAAGCCGACAGCACCCTGAGCGTGGTCGCGCCGGAGGGCTGGGGGGTCGAGCCCGCCGAACAGGCGGTTTCCTTTAGCCGCGGCGGCGATGTGCAGGCGGTCTCGTTCACCCTCTTGCCCCCCGAGGGGCTGGCGAGCGGCTCCTACGACTTTGAGATAGTGGCCGACGGTGCCGCCTCGTCCGCGAGCTGGGTGCGGGTGGTCGACTACCAGCACATCGACCGCTCCTACATGGTCCTGCCCGCGACCGTCAACGTCCAGGCCTTTGAGGTGGTCTTTGACGAGAGCCTGCGGGTCGGCTACGTCGACAGCGGTGTCGACCTCGTCCCCGAGGCGCTGCGCCGGATCGGTGTGCAGGTCGAGCTGTTGAGCGGAGACGAGCTGACCAGCGGCGACCTCTCCGGTTATGACACCATCATGGTCGGCGTCTACGGCTACCGCTTGCGCCCGGATTTGGCGGCGGCCAACGAGCGCCTGCTCGAGTGGGTCCGTAACGGCGGCAACCTGGTCGTCCAGTACCACCGCCCCTTCGACAACTGGGACCCGAACAGCACCCCGCCCTACTTTCTCCAGCACGGCACGGTCTCGATCCTCTCGCGGGTCACCGATCACCAGGCACCGGTCGAGTTCCTGGCCGCCGGTCACCCGCTCTTGAACGCTCCCAATGAGATCACCGAAGCCGACTTCGACGGCTGGATCAAGGAGCGCGGGCTCTACTTCCCCGACGAGTGGGCGGAGGAGTACACCGAGCTGTTCTCGATCACCGACCGAGACTGGCCCGACACCCCCGAGGAGACGCCGTTCCTGGGTTCGGTCCTCACCGCGGAGCTGGGCGCGGGGCGCTACACCCACACCAACCTCGTTTTGCACCTGCAGATCGAAGAGAACGTCCCCGGCGCCTACCGCCTCTACGCCAACCTCATCACGCCGCCGCAGCCCAGCGCGGCCGAACGCTAAACTCGTGCGAGGGACGGAATGCATTTGATTTCGTCCCTCGCGCCCACTATTTTGCCGACGTTCTATCTCGTCCTCGTCAAGGCGTTTTATGATTGGAGGTCAGAAATGCTCCAGCTACTTCTCGCCCTCACGAGTTTGAGCCTGGGTGGCGCGCTGGGGGAGATCCGGGTTCGGGACTGGGCGGACGACACGTACACGCTCGCCGAGCTGAGTACGCAAGGCGCCATACCAGACACCGCCATACCAGACACCGCCATACCAGACACCGTGGTCGTGAACGTCTGGGCGACCTGGTGCCCGCCCTGCCGTGAGGAACTCCCCTGGCTCCTCGACTACCACGAGGCGGGGCGCATTGCCCTCCTCGCCGTCAACCTCGGTGACGCCCACGGTGCCGTGGCGCGCTTTTTGGCCGACGAGGGGCTCGAGCTCCTGCCGGTCTACTTCGCGTCGCACCGGGAGTTGCAAGCGCTCAGGCTCCCCGGCCTGCCGGCCAGCTACGTCGTGCGGAAGGGCGAGCTGGCGGGTGTTCACTACGGCCCCCTCAGCCCCGACGACTTGGCAAGGCTCCTCGAGGAGGAATGATGCCTGCAAAGATGCCTTACCCAAAGATGCTCTATCCAAAGATGCCTTACCTGTTGACGTTCGCCGTGACCCTCGCCCTCAGCCTCGCTCTCAGTCTTGGCGCGGCCCAGGCGCCGCTCGAGCTGGGGGCCTTCCACGCGCGCGTGGTGATGGGCGGGATCGAGTACTCGGACAACCTCTTGGCGCTCGAGGGCGAGAGGGTCGAGCTCACCGGCTTCATGGCGCCGCCGCTAAAGCCCAGGATCGACTGGTTTATGCTGACGCGCTTTCCCATGCTCACCTGCCCGTTTTGCTCGGACGCGGCCGACTGGCCGCCCGACGTCGTGCTGGTGGTTCTCGAGGACGGCCGCAGGATGGACGCCCAGCACAACAGCGATCCGCTGCGGATAGTAGGACGGCTCGAGCTCGGCGTCGATAGCAGCGTCGAGGCGGGCCTCAGCCTGATCCGCATCTACGCCGAGCGGGTCGAGCGGGTGCGCTAATACCGTGATCCGCGCTCTGAACGTTAGGCACCGGTTCCGGCGCGCGCGCGAGCGGATCACCCTGAGTTTCCCGGACTTCACGCTGGCGAGTGGCGAGCAGGTCGCGGTGACCGGCCCCTCGGGGAGCGGCAAGACCACGCTCCTGCACCTCTTGGCGGGGCTCTTGGTCGCCAGCGAAGGCGAGGTGTGGGTGCACGGCCAGAACCTCTCGCGCCTCGGCGAAGCCGAGCGCGACCGCTACCGCGCCAGGCGCGTGGGCTACGTCTTCCAGGACTTCCACCTGATCGAGGGCTACACCGCCACCGAAAACGTCGTCGTCGGGCTCGGCCTGGCGGGGGTTGGCGGGCCGCACAGGCTCGAGCGGGCCCGG
>JALZLY010000270.1 GCA_030858465.1 Deinococcota bacterium | reverse complement strand
ACCCTGTCCGCCTTTGCCGACCCGATGGGCGAGGCCCTGCCCCAGGCGCAAGGGCGTGAGATCGGCGGCGTGAACGCCACCTTCTACACCGTCAGCCCCGGCGTTACCGTGGCCCATGCGGTGACGGACGGCTACGCCCTGATCGCCACCTCGGCGGAGGCGATGGAGAGCGTCCTGGCGGCGCGGGCCGGCGGCGAGAGCTTGGCCGGCCAGGCCGAAGTGGCGGCGCTCTTGGCGGCCGTGCCCGCGGAGGCGAGCAGCGTCTCCTACGTCGACAACGAGGCGAACCTGGCCTTTACGGCGAGCCAGCTGCGCAGCCAACTCCAGCTCAGCGCGGGCCTGACCGGCAGCGCCGACCTCGACTTCGAGGCGGTGAGCGCCGCCGGCGAGGCCGTCGAGAGCTTTCTCGCCTTCGTCGCCTCGCGGCTCGGGCCGGGCGTGAGCTACAGCCTGACCTCGCCCGAGGGCAGCTACTCTTACAGCTTCACGCCGGTTCGCTGGTAAGCACCTCCAACCCGGTTTGAACGGCCGTTCAAACCGGGGCGAGCAGAGCGAGTATGGACCGCGGCCGCCCGCGGTCCTCTACCGCAGGAGGTCCGAGCCGTTCTAAACGCACAGGAAGAAATCCACGGCAAGGCCTACGGGTCTTCCCGCGCTCTTTTGGTCAACTCGGCCCAGAGCGCGTCTATCTGCGCCCCCAACGCCTCAGGGCTGCCGCTGTTGTCGAGCAGGTAGTCCGCGCGCCTTGCCTTCTCCGCCAGGGGCATCTGGGCGGCGTCGCGGGCGCGCACCTCGTCCTCCCTCAGGCCGCTGCGCGCCGCCACCCGCGCCACCCTCGCCGGCAAGTCCGCGGCGACGACGATGACCCCGTCCAGGCCGCGCTCGAGGCCGTTTTCAAAGAGCAGAGGAATGTCCAGCAGGATTACCGGCGGCGGCGCGCGCTCGAGCAGCGCCCGCACCTCCTCGTCGCTCCGCCGGCGCACCCAGGGGTGCACGATGGCGTTCAGGGCCTGCCGCGCCGCCTCGTCGCCAAAGACCCGCGCGGCGGTGGCGGCCCGGTCGAGCCGGCCGTCCTCGACGAGCTCCGGGCCGAGTTCGGCGGCGATCCTCGCCAAGACCTCCGGGTCCCCCGCGGCCTCGCGGGCCAACTCGTCCGCGTCCACGAGGGCGGCGCCCCTGGCCACTAAGAGCCTGGCCGCCGTGGATTTGCCCGAGCCGATGTTGCCGGTCAGGCCGAGGCGCAAGGGCCTCACGGGCGCGGGTTTCCTATAATGGCTATGGTAATGGCTATGGTAATAATCCTAAAGGACTGGCTGAGCGGGCTGCTGGGGCGAGGGCGCGAACTGGACATGGCTCTGGACATGGCTCAGTTTACGCCCTCGCCAGAGGGCGGCTACCTCGTCGGCGGCGCCTTGCGCGACGCCCTCCTGGGCCGCCCCTTCGGCGATCTCGACTGGCTGGTGCCCGCGCCGGAGCGGGCGGCTCGGGAAGCGGCTGAGGGGCTCGGCGGCAGCGCCTTCCCGCTCGACGGGGCGCGGGGCCACTGGCGCGTGGTCGCGGGCGACCTGAGCCGCGACTATACGCCGCTGGGGGGCGCGCTCGAGGCCAACTTGCGCGCCCGCGACTACACCGTCAACGCCGTCGCGGCCGACCCGGAGGGCCACCTCTTCGACCCGCTGGACGGCCTGCGCGACCTGCGCGGGCGGCGGCTGCGCATGGTGAGCCGGAAGAACCTGCGCGCCGACCCCCTGCGGCCGCTCAGGGGCGTGCGTTTGGCGGCGGGTCTCGGCTTTGCGCTCGAGGCCGAGACTCATGCGGCCATCTCCGCAGAGGCGTGCGCTCAAAGGGCGGGCGAGGTCGCCCTGCCCGCCCCGGAGCGCGTCGGCGAAGAGCTCAACCGGCTCCTGCTCAGCGAGCGCGCCGCCTACGGCGTGAGGCTCATGGAGAGGCTCGGCCTGCTCGACGTCTACCTGCCCGAGCTCGCCCTGGGCAGAGAGGTCGAGCAGCGCGGCTTTCACCACCTGAACGTCTTGGCGCACAACCTTCTGGCGCTCGAGCAGCTCCTCCGCCACTTCCCGGACAGTCCACTGAGCCTGCGCTGGGCGGCGCTCCTGCACGACCTGGGCAAGCCCGCGACGCAGACCTTTGACGCTTCCGGGCGCTACTACCACTTCTACGGCCACGACAAGCTGGGCGCGGAGCTGGCCTCTAGCCTCCTGAGGCGCCTCAGGCAGCCCGACGAGCGCATCAGGCGGGTCGCGGGCCTGATCCGCTACCACATGCTGCCGCTGCCCGGCAGCGACAAGGAGGCGCGGCGCTTTCTGCACCGCCGCCGCGCGCTCCTGCCCGACCTCTTGAAGCTGATGGTCGCCGACCGCGAGGCGGCGCGTGGCCCCCTGGCGAGCAAAGGGGGCCGCGAGCGCTACCGGCTGGCCTTGGCCCGCGTTCTCAGGCTGATGGCCGAGGCGCCGCCCGCCAAGCCGCTCCTGGACGGCCGCGAGGTGATGGCGCTCTTGGGCCTGGCGCCCGGCCCCAGGGTCGGCGAGGCGGTGCGCTTCGTGCAGGAGGCCGCCGCCGTCGGCGACGTCAGCGGCCGGGCGGAGGCCGAAAGGGCGCTTCGTCACTACGCCCGCAGCAGGGGCTGGACGGAGGCGCCAGGCGGCGAGGAGGGCTAGCATGGCGGGGGCTTGGAGAATGTCGGGCAGCCACCCTCTTTCGCCCCGCCGCTCCCTTATACTCTGGAGCTTAATGGAGGCTTAAGCGAAGCTCAAGTCTCCGATCTCTTGTGGTAGAGTAACTCCCTCAAGGGGGTGCGGTCGTTCTTTTGGGGAGGAGGACGCACGGATTTATGAGAAGCGAGTTTATGAGAAGCGGGTCTATGAGAAGAATCGCCATCATCGGCTCCGGCGGTGCCGGCAAATCGACCTTGGCCAGAGCGCTCGGCGAGTGCCTCGGCCTCGAGGTCGTTCACCTGGATACCCTCTACTGGAAGTCCGGCTGGAAGGAGACGCCCACACCCACCTGGACGACCATCCAGGAAAACTTGGTGGGGCGGCCGAGTTGGATCATCGACGGCAACTACGGCAAGACCATGGATATCAGGCTCAGGGCCGCCGACACCGTCATCTTTCTCGACATGCCGCGCAAGCTCTGCTTGTGGCGGGCCCTAAAGCGCCGGGTGCGGTACCACGGCAGGTGCCGGCCTGACCTCACGCCGGGCTGCCCGGAGCAGCTCGACCCGGCCTTTTTGCGCTGGATCTGGGACTACCCCGAGAAGAAGCGGCCGGGCGTCCTCGAGAAGCTGGCGACCTACAGGGGCGAGAAGGCCATCTTCCACCTGAAGTCGCCGCGAGCCGTCAGGCGCTTTTTGAGAGGGCTCGAGCAGCCGGCTGAACACGGCAAACCCTCCCACGCCTGGCCCGCCCGACCCTAGCGAGATGCGCCTCATAGGGGTGAGGGCATAATAGGGTGAGGGCATAGGGTTCGCCTATGAGGCGCTACCTCGTCTTTCTGCCCAGCCTGCTGACGGGGCTCGCCGGTGGTGTGTGGCTGCTGCTAAGGCCGCTCGAGTTGGGGGCCCAGGCGGGACCCCTGATCATCCTGCTGACAGCCGCTCTCACCACTCTCGGTCTCCTGGGCGGGGCCTGGGGGCTCGAGCGCCTGCTGCCCTCCTTTCGCACCGCCAGCAAGCTGCTGGAGAACGCCCTCAGGCGCTTTCCCATCACCCTGCCGCTGGCCTTCGGCCTGGCCGCGGCCACGGCTGTTTCAGAAGAGCTCTTTTTTCGCGGGGCGCTGTTGCCGCTGCTGGGCGTCTGGGGCCAGGCGGCCGTCTTCGCGCTGCTGCACCCCGCGCCGCGCCGGGCCTGGAGCTACACCGCCTACACCTTCGTGGCGGGCCTGGTCTTCGGCTACGTCACGCTGTGGACGGGCAGCCTCTGGGCGGCGATGCTCGCCCACTTCGCAGTGAACTTCTACGGCTTCTTGGAGGTGCGCCGCTTGCAACGAGGCGCGCGGAGGCGCCCTCAGCCACAGGTGGGTGTACATCTTCCCAACGAAGGCTGACGCTTAGAGGCCGAACGTCCGCGTGAGCAGCGTAGCCAGCGCGTCGATGTCGCGGCGGCTCTCGAAGCGCAGACCGAGCGCCGCGGCGTGCTCTCCCAGCGACCGGCGCATGAAGTAGAGCTCGGTCTCGGTCGAGTCGTAGCCCTCGAACGGCCCCTTCAGTTCAGCATCGCAGACCTCGGTCACGAGCCCCAGCAGGTAGTCGGCGATATACGCCATCTTGCTGTAGTTGAGCTTTTCGGGCGTGTCGCTGGGCTGGTGGTAGTGGGCCCAGTGGCCGCAGGACAAGAAGAGGTAGGGCCGCTCGTTCACCCGGAAGACGTGATGATCGCTCATGTCGCCGACGTAGCGGTTCAGTGCTGCCACTATGCGGACGCCCCCGTGCGGCTCGCAGGCTCTCAGAAGCCCTGCCAGGACGGGGTCGCTCTCGAGGCCGGTGATGAAGAGCAGGTCGCTCAGGCCAGGAACGGGAACATCGTGACCGACGAGGTCGAGGACGATGGCGGCGTGGACAGGACCTGTACGCTGGCGCGTATAGAAGAAGGTCGAGCCCATCGCCGGCGAAAGGAAGTAAGGGGGTTCCTCGGCGTCGGGAAAGGCGAGGACGATAGGCCGCTCCAGCCCTTTTTCTCTCAGCCTCGGCACCAGCGACAGCAGGATAGCGACAGCCGCGGCGTTGTCGTCCGCGCCGGGAAAGGGGCCGGCGGTGTCGTAGTGGGCCAAGAGCATTATGGGCTCGAGGCCAGCTCTCTGATCGCCGGACCGCGCGCCCGGCAGGAGGCCTGCGAGATTGGTGAACTGCTGCCCGCCCACCTCGTAAGGCAGCTCGAACGACGCGTCGGCATAGGGCCGCAGGTCCAGCTCAGCCATGCGCCCCACGAGGTAGCGGCGCGCCTCGGCGTGGCCGGGAGTGCCGACCATTCTGCCAGCGGGCGTCGCCAGCGCCGTCACGTCGTCCCGCAAGCTTCGTATCATGAGCCGCGCACGCTAATCGAGCCAGTCCCTGATCCTCGAGACCGCGCGCTCCAAAGCCTCGGGCTCGCGCACCAGCGCAAATCTCACGTAGCCTTCGCCCTCTTCCCCAAAGCTCCGACCCGGCCCCAGGCAGACGCCGGTCTGCCGCGCCAACAGGGTGGCGAAGCCGTAGGAATCGGTGAAACCTCGGGGCAGGCGCGTCCACACGTACATGCTGGCCTGCGGCAAGGGCGTGGGCCAGGCCGAGCGGTTGAGGAGGCTGACCAGCGCGTCGCGGCGCGCTTCAAAGACCTGCGCCGCCTTGCGCAGCTCGCTCCCAGGGGCCCTTAGGGCCGCGACCGCCGCGCGCTGGATGCCCAGGTATTGGTTGAAGTCGATAGCACCCTTGACCTGCCTTAGCGCCGCGACAGCGTCCTCGTTGCCCGCCGCCCAGCCGATGCGAAAGCCGCCCATGTGAAAGCTCTTCGAGCAGGAGTAGAGTTCGATGGCTGTTTCCAAACCGCCCTTTTGGGCCAGCACCGAGGGCGCCCGGTAGTCGCCGTAGACCATGTCCACGTAGGGAAAGTCGTGCACCAGCAAGACATCGTTGGCGTGGCAAAAGGCGATGGCCTCATCGAATAGCGCTTCGGAGGCCACGGCCGCCGTCGGGTTGTTGGGATAGCTGAGGACCAGGACGCGGGCGCGCCTGGCGTCGTCCGAAGCGACGGCGCTCAAGTCCGGCAGATAACCGTTCGCCTCGAGCAGGGGCATGGTCACGAGCTCGAGCCCGGCTATGGCAATGGCCCCGTAATAGGAGGGGTAGCCGGGGTCCGGCGCGAGGATTGTGTCGCCGGGGTCGGTCACAGCCAGGAGCAGGTTGGCGAAGCCCTCCTGCGAGCCGATGAGCGGCAGGACGTGGCGGTTTGGCTCGAGCGCCTGTTCGTAGCGCCGCAAGAACCACGCGGCCACCGCCTCGCGCAGCTCGAGCGTCCGCGAGAAGAGGCAGTAGCCGTAGGTCTCGGGCTCATGGGTCGCCTCACGGAGCGCCTCCAAGGCGGCGGGCGGCGGGCCGAGATCGGAGGAGCCTATCGACAGGTCGATAACCTCAAGACCCTTGGCTCTGGCCTCGGCCTTGGCGCGGTCCATGGTCTCGAAAGGGCTGGCGGGCATAGCCAGGGCGCGGCGTGAAACCCAACGGTTGCTCTTCATGGCTCCAGTTTAGCAAGCGCAGCCTAGCCCTGGGCGCGGCGCTCGAGTTCCCCTAAGCCTTCCTCGACCTCGTCACGAGGCAGGCCACCCGCCTCGAGGCTGTCGTCGTCCAGGCTCAGGAGCGTCCGGTAAAAGCTCCTGCCCTGCTCGAGCAAAAGCTCGTCCGGCGCGGCCTCGAGCAGGCTGAAGAGCACGTCCTCCGC
>JALZLY010000269.1 GCA_030858465.1 Deinococcota bacterium | reverse complement strand
AAGGCCAGCCCTGACTTTTTGCAGGACTTCGACCCCGAAAGCCTGCTGGCCATGACGGTCGGCGCGCTCACGTTCCTAGAGGCCAAAAGACCCGAGGAGCTGTCGGTACGCGTCTTCAACCCGAGCTATCAGGCTGACGGCTGGGAGTCCCCCTATACCGTCGTCCAGCTCGCCCTGTCGGACCGCCCCTTCATCGTCGACTCGGTGAGGGCCGAGGTGCGCCGTCAGGGCGCCGAACTCCAGCACTTCCTCCACCCTATCTTCAACTTAGAGCGCAAAGGCGGCAAGGTCGCGCGGCTCCTGCCGCCGCAGGAGCCGGGCAGCTTGGAGGCCTTCGAGATCTTTTTCGTCGAGCGGATCGACGAGGAGAGCAGGCACAGAGAGCTCGAGGCCGAGCTCAGGCGGGTGCTCGGCGACCTCATCTTGGCGACCGACGATTTTCGGGCCATGCGCGAGCAGGTGAGCCGCGTGAGGGGCTACCTGAACGACCTGCGCGCCCGCTTGGAGAAGGGCGGAGCGCAGCAAGAGCGCGCCGAGGACCTGCTCGAGTACGAGCGCTTTCTCGCCTGGCTGGACGCGGGCAACTTCATCTACTTGGGCTACCGCGAGTACGATATCCAGGTCGCGGACGGCGAGCGCTCCCTGAAGCTCGACGAGGGATCCGGTTTGGGCATCTTGCGCAAGACCTTTCGCAGCGCCTACCAGGAGCCCACGCCGCTCGCCGAGATCTCCGCGGCGCTGAGGGAGCGCATCACCGGCGGGCCGCTCCTCATCGTCACCAAGTCCAACGCCGAGTCCACCGTGCACCGGCCGGTCAGGATGGACTATATCGGCGTCAAGAAGCTGGACGAGAGCTGGGAGGTGAGGGGTGAGCGGCGCATCCTCGGGCTGTTTACCTCCAAGGCGCTGTCCACACCCGTCGAGGAGACGCCCATCTTGCGCCGCAAGCTCAAGCAGGTGCTCGAGCTCGACGGCGCCACCCTGGGCTCGCACGACTACAAGCAGATCGTCAGCATCTTCAACTCGATGCCCCGCGAGGGGCTCTTCTGGGCCGACCCCGAAAGCCTCCACCGCGAGATCCGCACCATCATGGGCATGCAGCAGGAGCGGGGCGTGCGCCTGACCGTCCGGCCCGATCCGCTGGCGCGCGGTCTGGCGGTCATGGTCATCATGCCGCGCAGCCGCTTCAACGCCCAGGTGCGGCGGCGCATCCAGGACCTGCTGAGCGAGCGCTTCGGCGCGCAGCACGTCGACTACCAGCTGTCGATGGGCGAGGACGAGGAGCAGGTGCGCTTCCACTTCTTCCTGATCACCAATGAGGACTACAGCCACTTCGACCTGGCGGCTCTGGAGCGCGACGTCTCCGAACTCACCCGTAGCTGGCAGGACCGCCTCTTGGAGCGCCTCGTCGCCGCGCACGGCGAGGTCCAGGGCCGCCGCCTGGCCGAGAGCTACGAAGAGGCCTTTAGCGAGGGCTACCGAGCGGCCAACGGCGCGGGCGCGGCCTTGCGCGATATCGACAACCTAGAGCAGCTGGCCGAGGAGTTCCGCGTCGACCTCGTCAACCCCGTCGAGGCGCGCTACCGCGACCCGGCCACCCACCTGAAGATCTACCACCGCCGCGACAGCCTCATCCTGAGCGACATCATGCCGCTTTTGGAGAACCTGGGCCTCAAGGTGCTCGAGCAGATCTCCTACGGCGTCAGCAAGCGCGAGGGCAAGAAGGCCGCTGAAACGCGCTGCGGCATCGACGTCTTTCGGGTGCAGGACAGCCTTGAGGAGCCCCTCGACATCCGTCGGCACGAGGCGCGCTTGGTCGAGACCGTGCTCGCGCTCCTCTTTGGGCGCGGCGAGAACGACCGCTTGAACCGGCTCGTCTTGGCGGCGGGCCTGAGCTGGCGGCAGGTCGCTCTCCTGCGCGCGCTGCAAGCCTACTACGCGCAAATCGACGCGGTGACGAGCCGGCGCTTTCTGATCGACACCATGCTCAACCACCCCGCCGCCGCCGCGGCCGTCTACCGCGCCTTCGAGGCCAAGTTCAAGCCGGACATCGAGGCGCGCGAGACGCGCATGAAAGGGGCGCGCGAGGCCTTTTTCGACTCCCTCGGCGCGGTCTCCTCCCTGGCCGAGGACCGCAGCCTGCGCGGCGTCTTCAACGTCACCCAAGCCGCGGTGCGCAGCAACTTTTTCGAGGACAAGCCCTATATCAGCCTGAAGATCGCCTCGCATGACATCGAGACCATGCCCGAGCCCCGGCCGCTGTTCGAGATCACGGTGATGGCCGCCAACGTCGAGGGCGTCCACCTGCGCGGCGGCATGGTGGCGCGCGGCGGCATCCGCTGGAGCGACCGCCCCGACGACTTCCGCACCGAGGTCTTAGGCCTCATGAAGACGCAGATGACCAAGAACGCCGTCATCGTGCCGGTGGGCTCGAAGGGCGGCTTCGTCTTGAAGGGCGCGCCCAGCGACCCGGCGGCCCTGCGCGACTACGTCGTCGAGGGCTACAAGACCTTCATCCGCGGCCTCTTGGATCTGACCGACAACATCACAGGCGGCGAGATCGTCCACCCCGACGGCCTGGTCATCCATGACCAGCCCGACGCCTACCTGGTGGTCGCCGCCGACAAGGGCACGGCCAGCTTCAGCGACATCGCCAACGAACTCTCGGCGGAGTACGGCTTCTGGCTTGGCGACGCCTTTGCTTCGGGCGGTTCGCAGGGTTACGACCACAAAAAGGAAGGCATCACCGCGAGAGGCGCCTGGGAGTGCGTGGCACGGCATTTTCGCGAGATGGCTGTGGACGTTCGCGCCCAGGGCTTCACGGTGGCCGGCATCGGCGACATGGCGGGCGACGTCTTCGGCAACGGCATGCTCTATTCGGACAAGATCCGGCTCCAGGCGGCTTTCAACCACCAGCACGTCTTTTTGGACCCCGACCCCGACGCCGCCAAAGCCTATGGGGAGCGCAAGCGCCTGTTCGAGACGCCGCGCTCGAGCTGGCAGGACTACGACAGGAGCCTGATTTCCACGGGCGGCGGCGTCTTCGCGCGCCACGCCAAGAGCATTAGCCTGAGCCCGGAAGCGCAGGAGATGCTGGGCGTCGAGCGCGACAGCCTGAGCGGCCAGGACCTGGTCAGGGCGGTGCTCAAGATGCCCGTGGATCTCCTCTGGAACGGGGGCATCGGCACCTACGTCAAGTCAGCCAGCGAGCGTCACAGCGAGGTGGGCGACTCCAGCAACGACGCGGTGCGCATAGACGCTTCCGAGTTGCGCGCCCAGGTGGTGGGTGAGGGCGGCAACCTGGGCTTCACTCAGCTCGCCCGCGTCGAGTACGCGCTCTCGGGCGGGCGCATCAACACCGACGCCATCGACAACTCCGCCGGCGTGGACATGAGCGATCACGAGGTCAACATCAAGATCCTGCTCGAGCCGCTGGTCCGGAGCGGCGATCTGAGCCTGAGGCAGCGCAACCGCCTCCTGGAGGACATGACCGCCGAGGTGAGCCGGCTCGTCTTGCACAACAACTACAGCCAGTCGCTGTGCCTCTCGCTGTCGCAGCGGCGCAGCCGCGGCGATGTCTTCCTGTTCGAGTCGCTGCTGCAGTACTTGGAGGAGCGCGGCGGCCTCGCTCCCAAGGTCGAGTTCCTGCCCTCGCACAAGGAGGTCGTGGAGCGGGCCAAGAGCGGCCGCGGCCTCAGCCGGCCCGAGCTGGCCATCTTGCTCGCCTACACCAAGATGGGCATCTATAGGCGCCTCTTGGAGACCGACTTTCCCGACGAGCCCTACTTCCAGCACTACCTCTACGACTACTTCCCAGGGGCGGTGCGGGAGCGCTTTGCTCAGGCCGTCAAAGAGCACCGGCTGCGCCGCGAGATCGTCGCCACCCAGTTCACCAACAAGGTCGTGGACCTCCTGGGCGAGACCTTCGTCCACCGCTCGATCCGCGACACCGGCGCCAGCCCGGTCGAGGTCATCCGCGCCGCCCTGGTGGTCCTGGAGGTGCTCGAGGTCGAGCCCTTCTTGGCGGCCATCTTCGCGCTCGACAACGAGGTAGCTGCCGAAGCGCAGTACGACGCCATCGGCGAACTGGTCAAGACCGTCGAGGACGTCAGCCACTGGATGCTCCTGACGGGCGCCGACATGTCCTCGCTGGCCGCGCTGATCGAGGCCTACCGCGGCCCTTTGCGCGAGCTGCGCGGCGCTCTGGTGGCGTTGCTGCCGGGGCGCGAGCGCGACAATGTCGCGGCGGCGCAGCGGCGCTTCGAGGAGGCCGGCTTTGGCGCCGACCTCGCCGCCGCGGTGGCCGGGCTCGAGTACCTGCCGAGCGCCATGAACGTGATCGACGCCGGCCAGGCCGCCGGGGTGAGCCTGGAGGAGGCGGGCCGGGCTTACTACCTCATCGGCGACCGGCTTCATCTCGGCTGGCTGCGCGACAGCCTGCGCGCGGTGCCCACCGAGAGCAAGTGGGAGAAGATCGCCCTGGGCGGCCTGGTCATGGAGCTCAGGCAGGTGCAGCGCCAGCTCGCCATCCACCACCTGGTGGCCAAGCAGGCCGGGAAGGGAGAGAACCCGCTCGACTTTTTGGAGACCCAGCACCGCCTGCTCGCGCGCTACGACAGCGCGGTCGCAGAGGCACGCGGCGAGGAGGGGCTCAGCCTGGCGAGCGGCGAGGTCTTGGCGCGGCTGCTGGCGCAGATGGTGGCGAGCAGCGCCCGGCCTGCGGGGAATCGACCATAGCAAATCAAAAATTGAGAACCGGCGTCAGGCGGGCTGGCGCGGGTTGGGATGGTCGAAGAAGGCCCGAACGATACCGTCGAGCTGCCACAGGCCTGTCTCCGTCGCCCTCAACTGGACGCCCTCGAGCTCGAGCAGCCCCTCCCCTACCAGGCGCGCGATGAGCGGGCGGTAGTGCCCCAGGACGGGAAAGCTCGAGCGCCTTGCCAGCTCGCCTAAGTCCACGCCCCGGCGGGTGCGCAGCCCGGCCATGAGCGCGTCCTCGGCAAAGGCCTGGGGGCTCACCGGGATGCGCTCGGCTGCTTCGCCCGCCAGCCAGCCCTTGATGCCGCGGTTCACCCGCCGCTCGGGCGGCGCGCCGGGCACAAAGGCCGAGGCCGAGGGGCCCAGCGCCAGGTAGTGGTCCATGCGCCAGTAGGCCTGGTTGTGCCGCGACTCGTGGCCGGGGCGAGCGTGGCTCGAGACCTCGTAGCGCCTGAGGCCGTAGCCTGCCAGAACCTCGCCCGCCAGCGCGTAGTCGGCGGCCTCCCTGTCCGGATCCACGGCGACGCCTCGCCGGTGGAAGGGGGTGTTCTCCTCGATGGTCAGCGTGTAGACGCTGACGTGAGGCACGCCGGTGGCGGCGAGCGCGTGCAGGTCCTTTGCCGCGTCTTGCCCAGGGTTCGCGTCGCCCCCCGAAGGGACGGCGGTGATGAGGTCGGCGGAGACCTCGAAGCCCGCCGCCAGGGCCATCTCGACGGCCGCGAGCCCTTCTTCGCCGTTATGGCGCCGGCCCAGGAACCCTAGCACGCCGTCCTGCGTCGATTGCAGGCCGATCGACAGGCGGCTCACGCCGAGCGCCCTGAAGGTCTCGAGCCGCGCCCCGTCGAAGGTCAGCGGGTCGGCCTCGAGCGTCGTCTCCTCACGGGCCGGCCAGCCCCAGGTCTTTTCAAAAAGACCGACCACGCGCGCCAGCTCCTCGTCGCTGAGCACGGAGGGGGTGCCGCCGCCCAGGTAGATGGTGTCGAGCGTTGTGGGGAACTCCGCGTGGAGGGCTCGAGCCTCCTCCTCGAGGCGCCCCAGATAGGCCTCGACCAGGCCGCCTCCACGCTTCATCTTGTGAAAGTCGCAGTAGGGGCAGATGATTGGGCAGAAGGGCACGTGGAGGTAGAGCGAGCGGGGCACGTTGACAGTCTACAGGCGTGCTCGCTTATGTGCAGTTATGTACAGTTATGTACAGTTATGTACAGTGTTGGATACAGTGTTGGATACAGTGTTGGAAGTCCGGGTTGGAAGTCCGGGTTGGAAGTCCGGCTACGCGAAGAGGCCACCGGATGCCCTGGTTCTAAAAGCATCGGGTGAGCGCTTTGAGCGGCTTATGACCGCTGTCTAGGTTGTGTTGACATTGTGGGTAAGCCCCGCCTCTTCCGGGCGCTCGAATCCAAACATCCGCTCGAGCCGCTCGATGTTGGGGACGCTCTCACGGGTGCTCGTGGTTCCTTGCGATGACTTCGTAGCTGGCGTAGACACGCGGGTGCTAGACTAGGGCGTGACTCTTTTGACGCCGCAGAGGCTCCTTACACCCCAGCAGTACTTGGCCTTCGAGGATCAGGCGAGCGAACGTCATGAGTACGTCGATGGCGTGGTATACGCCCTCCCCGGTGAATCGCTCGAGCACAACGAGGTGGCCGGCGCCCTCTACACGCTGCTGCGAGCGCAGGCGCGGGGCAGGGGTTGCCGGGTGGCGTTTGAAGGCGTCAAGCTCTGGATTGCAAGCTCAAACCGCTACTACTACCCGGACGTGATGGTGCTCTGCGATCCGCGCGACACCGACCCCAAAATCTTCCAGTACCCGTGCTTTATCGCCGAGGTCCTTTCGCCCAGCACCGAGGCCACCGACCGGCGCGAGAAGTTGCAGGCCTACAGGACCATCGAGACGTTGCAAGGCTACCTGATGATCGACCCGCGC
>JALZLY010000268.1 GCA_030858465.1 Deinococcota bacterium | reverse complement strand
CGCCTGCCAGCCGGCGCCGCCGGGAACGACGAGAACGTCCGGGTGGGGCGCGCTGGCAAAAGCCCAGTGCGGGGTGATGATGAGCCCTCCCGAGGTCTCGACCGAGTTGCGGGCCTTGGCGACGGTGAAGAGGGCCAAGGGCGACTCCTCATCGGCGCCCTCGCTCAGGTCCTCGCTCAGGTAGCGCTTGGCGGTATGGAGGGCGTTGTAGGGGCCGACCAGGTCGAGCTCGTTGACGTGGTGGTAGAGGAGCAGCGCGATGTCCATGCCTTCATTCTAGGGCTTTGCGAGCCGGGCTGTAGGCGCGCGCCTGCGGGCTGGGAATAGGACCGCCCGCATGAGCCTCCTCCGTTGACCCTTCCGGCAAGCCGTTTCTCGAGTCGAGAAGCTCGTCGTGATTCGTCCACGTCGCTTTCGGCTCGCCTCCAGCTCAAGCTCGTGAACCCGGCATGAAGAGAAGCTATAGGCAAAAGCGCCCTGTTCGTCATAGAATCATCAGCACCAGCACCGCTTGTTAAACTGGGGGAGATATGAGACGACAGACCAACCAACGCCGCGCCATCATGAGCACGCTCGAGCACGCGCCCGGACCCCTTACCCCGCAGGAGATCCTGCAGGAGGCTGGCAAGATCCAGGCCAGCCTCGGCCTGGCGACGGTCTACCGCAACCTGAGCAGCATGGTCGAGTCCGGCGACCTCATCGAGGTCCACCTGCCCAACGAGAGCACCCGCTATGAGCCGGCGGGCCGGGGCCACCACCATCACTTTCGCTGCGAGAGCTGCCGGGGCGTCTTCGAGCTCGACGCCAGTTGCCCGGTGGCGGTGCTCGAGGGCGTCACTCTGCCCGGCGGCTACATGGTTCACCGTCACGACCTGACGCTCTACGGCCTCTGCCCAAGCTGCTCCAACTGAGGCGTCGATCTCTGTTAGTCTGCGCTATGCGGGCACCCGTTCTCCTGCCGCGCCGTGCGGCCATCCGACACCTGCTTCTCGTCTTCGGCCTCCTGCTGGTGGGGGCCGCTTCGCCCTACGGAGTCGCTCAGGAGCCTGCCTTGGACCCCTCCGCCGGTACTGCTTACGGTGACGGCGATCCCCTTGGCGCCGATCCCTACGGCGACGACTACCTCTACGGGCGCGACTGGGGCCACGCCGAGGGCCGCATCGTCGCCATCGATCCGCGGACCCGGATCGCCACCGTCCGCCTTGCCAACGGCGAGCTCATCCGCGCCGAGCTCGGCGAGCTGTGGAGCGAAGACTTCGGCGTCAATCCCTACGCCCAGCTTCCCGACTTCCGCGAGGGCGAGAACGTCCAGCTCTTCTTTTCGCTGGGCCCGGACGGTCTCCGCTACAACGTCGAGGACTGGATCCGTCGCCCGGCGCTGTTGTGGCTCACCCTACTCTTTCTGGTCGTGTCCGTGGCCATCGGCCGGGGCAAGGGCCTGCGCGCCTTTATCTCCACGGGGGCCAGCCTGGCGATCGCCATCTTTTTCGTGGTGCCGGCCATCTTGGCGGGCTACAGCCCGGTCCTGGTGTCGCTGGCGGGCGTGGGCGGCATGCTGGTGATGGCCATCTACTTCGTCCACGGCGTCTCCTGGAGCACCTCGGCGGCGCTGCTGGGCACCCTGCTGACGGTGATCGTCACCATGGCTCTGGGCGTCCTCTTTACCGACCTCGCCTACCTGACGGGCTTCGGCTCGGACGAGGCCCGCTACATCGGCTTGAGCGGGCTCGAGGTCAACATCAGGGGTCTCTTGCTGGCGGGGCTCCTGATCGGCGCGCTCGGCGCGCTTACCGACATCACCATCGTCCAGGCCAGCGTGGTGCGCGAGCTCGCCCACGTCAACCCTGCCTTCGGCCTGCGCGACCTCTACGGCCGCGCCATGAACGTCGGCCTCGACCACATCGGCTCGCTCGTCAACACCCTGGTCCTGGCCTATACCGGCGCGGCCCTGCCCCTTTTGGTCCTCTTGACCATCTCCGAGGTGGGCATCTTGCGGGCCTTGAACTTAGAGATCGTCGCCGCCGAGGTGGTGACCACCCTGGTCGGCTCCATCGGCCTCATCCTGGCGGTGCCGGTGACCACCCTGATCGCCGCCTTTTTGTTCCGCGGCGACCGCATCCCGGTGGCGCCGGGCGAGCTCGAGCACACCCATCATCACCACTGAGGTATGAATGAGGTATGAACGGGCTGTCACGCGCCAAGCTCGCGATTCTGCTAGCCTGGGGGCGTGGACAATGCACTGACCGACCTCACCCTGCGCTCCTTTGGCGAGGTCGTCCGGGCGGTTTTGCGCCTCGACCCCAGGGTGTTCGAGGCGGTGCAGGCGGGTCCCAGCGGCTTCCCGCTAGCCTTTCTGGTGGTCTTTTTGGCGGGCCTCTCGGCCGCGCTCGGCCAGAGCGTGGGGCTCTTCGTGAGCGGCGTGCGGCCGGCGCGCTTCGCCCTCTCTCTGCTTCTGGCCTCGCTCTTTTTCGTCACCGGCTTTGCCTTTTTGACCTTGAGCATCTGGTTCATCAGCGACTACCTGTTCGACCGGCGCGGCTCCTTGGGCGAGATCGCTCGCGCCGTCGGTTTGGGCTACGCCCCCAGGCTCTACGGCTTTTTCATGCTCACGCCCTACTTCGGCTCCGTCATCGCCGTCTTGCTGGCGGTCTGGAGCCTCATGGCCGTCATCCTGGGCGTCAGCCTGGTGCTCGGGCTCGGCCTTCAGCAGGCGGCGCTCTGCGCCGGCCTGGGCTGGCTGCTCATCCAGGTCACCCGGCGCACGGTGGGCTGGCCGATCGTCTGGCTGAGCCGCCGTTTGCAGCGGCGCGCGGCCGGGGTGCC
>JALZLY010000267.1 GCA_030858465.1 Deinococcota bacterium | reverse complement strand
CCAAAGTTGGGCTGCCGCTTCTCCAAGAACGCGGCGATCCCTTCTTCGTGGTCCCGGCTCTTGCCGGCGATGTCCTGCAAAGAGGCCTCATACGCCAGTGCCTCCTCAAAGCTCGAGATCGCGCCCTTCCTCAGGGCGCGCTTGATAAGCCCGTAGGCCTTCGTCGGTCCCTGCGCCAGTGCCGACGCTAATTCGCTCAGCTCCCCTGCAAAGACCTCTTCGGGAACTATGCGGTTGACGAGCCCCAAAGCCAAGGCCTCGTCGGCGCCCAGCTTGGGCGAGAGCATCATCAGCTCGAGCGCCTTGGCGTGGCCGACCAGGCGGGGCAGGGTCCAGCTCATCCCCGAGTCGGGCACCAGGCCGATCTTGCTGAAGGCGGTGACGAAGGAGGCTTTGCTCGAGGCCAGGCGCATGTCGCAGGCCAGGACAAGCGAGAAGCCCGCCCCCGCCGCCGCGCCGTTGACCCCGGCCACGACGGGCTTATCAAGAGTCGCGAGTCCCTCCAGGACCGGGCTGTAGGTCTCGAGGTGCCGCTTGAACGAGAAGGTCCTGGCGTCCTCGGCGCCGCCCGGATAGATGTCCCTTAGGTCCTGACCGGCGCAAAAGGCCCGGCCCGCCCCGGTGAGGACGACGCAGCGCACCTCGTCGTTCCTGGCCGCCTCCTCGAGCGCCGCGCCGAGCGCAGCGAGAAGCTCGCCGGTGAGCGCGTTGAGGGCGTCCGGGCGGTTCAAGGTGAGGGTCAGGACGCTGTTCTTAAGGGCTTGCAGCAGAACCATACGCGTCTCCTCTCAGGTCTCCTTGCGCGCGACGAGCGTCAAGATGGTGTAGAGCGCGACCGGCTCACCGCTTTGGTTGGTGATCTTCACGTCCCAGGCGACCACGCCCGTCGCCCGGTCTTCGGGATGGCGCCTGTCCTTCTTGGTCTTGCGCTTGACGGTCAGCTGGGCCTGAATGGTGTCGCCGATGCCGACGGGCTCTATAAAGCGCAGGTTCTCGAGGCCGTAGTTGGCCAGGACCGGGCCGGGTCGGGGATCGACGAACAGGCCCGCCGCGGCCGAAACGAGAAAGTAGCCGTGCGCCACCCGCCTCTCGAAGAGCGAATCCTTGGCCGCCAGCTCGTCCATGTGCGCGTAGAAGTAGTCGCCCGAGACGCCCGCGAAGTTGACGATGTCCGCTTCCGAGACGGTGCGCCGGTGGGTGGTGTAGGTCTCGCCGATGCTGAGGTCCTCGAAGGCTTTGCGAAAGGGATGGACCGCGTCGCCGGTGGTCTGCGCGCCCGGCACGTACTCGCTCGAGATGTGCATGAGCGTGGTGGGGTCGGCCTGCACCGCGGTGCGCTGCATGAAGTGCTTGATCGCGCGCGCGCCGCCCAACTCCTCGCCGCCGCCCGCCCGCCCCGGCCCGCCGTGGACGAGCTGCGGCAGGGGAGAGCCGTGCCCGGTGGACTCCTTGGCATTGTCGCGGTTGACGACCAGGAGACGGCCGTGATGGGGCGCGATGGCTAAGACGAGCCGCCTCGCCTCGGCGCGGTCAAAGGTAAACACCGAGCTCACCAGGGAGCCGCGCCCCAGCTTGGCGAGTTCGGCGGCCGCGGCCGCCGTCTCGTAGGGCATCAGGGTGCTCACCGGGCCAAAGGCCTCGAGCTCGTGCGGCTCCGTCGCCTGGTGGGGCCGGTCGCAGTAGAGCAGCGTCGGCGGGTAGAAGCCGCCCCTTGCCAAGTCACCGCCCAAGGGCTCGAGCCGGCCCTCGTAGATGGGCTCGCAGCTCTGCTTGAGCCGCTGTACCTGGGCCGAGACCTCGCTTCGTTGCTGGGTGCTGACGAGCGGCCCCATGTGGACCTCC
Source organism: Deinococcota bacterium (assembly GCA_030858465.1). Taxonomy (NCBI): domain Bacteria; kingdom Thermotogati; phylum Deinococcota; species Deinococcota bacterium. The sequence continues at coordinate 26,456 of JALZLY010000267.1, read as the reverse complement.
TCGCGGCGCGGGTCGCCCACGGTGACGCCCTCGAGGCGCACCCTGAGCGCGTCGGCGACGGCCTCGACCCTGTCCCTTGGCACCAGCACGCGGCGGATGGCGGTGCACTTCTGGCCCGCCTTGACGGTCATCTCGCGCACCACCTCCCTCACGAACAGATCGAACTCGGGCTCGCCCGGCTTGACCGTCTCGCCCAAGATGGCGGCGTTTAGGGAGTCGTTCTCGAGGGTGAAGGGAATGGCCCTGGCGATGACGTTGGGGTGCGCCCGGAGCTTTCTGCCGACCGCGGCGGAGCCCGTAAAGGTCACCACGTCCTGCTCCACGAGGTGGGGGAAAAAGTCCACCGCGTCGCCGCTGACGAGCTGCACCGCGCCCTCGGGCAGCAGCCCGCTTACGATCATCTCCCGAAACACCGCCTCGGCCAGGTAGGCCGTCTGCGGCGCGGGCTTGACGACGGCGGGCATGCCCGCGGCGAGCGTCGGCGCGAGCTTCTCGAGCATGCCCCAGCAGGGAAAGTTGAAGGCGCCGATGTGTACCGCCACGCCCTCCTTGGGACTGAGCAGGTGCAGGGCGGCAAAGGTGCCGCCCTTGGAGAGGGCGATGGGCGCGTCCTCGACCAGGAAGGGCTCGTTGGGCAGCTCGCGCCGCACCAGGCTCGAGTAGGCGAACAGCGTGCCGATGCCGCCCTCGATGTCGATCCAGGCGTCCTTACGGGTCGTGCCCGTCTGGTAGGACAGCTCGTAAAAGGCCTCTTTCTTTTCCATGAGATGCACGGCCAGCGCGCGCAGCATCACGGCGCGCTCGTGAAAGGTCATCGTTCGCAGGGCGTGGCCGCCCACCTCGCGGCCGTACTGGAGGACGCCCACAAGGTCTAAGCCGTCCGCGCTGATGCGGCTGACGGGCTCGCCGTAGACGGCGTCGACGACGAGCAGGCCCTCGCCCGCGCCGCTGGCCCAGTCGCCCATGACGTAGCTGGGAAGGATCATGCCTGCTCCTCTTGTGTTATGCCTGGCCCTCTGGCGGTCTTTGAGCTTGTGTATAGAGTCATGAACTCATGCTATCAGGGTGGATGAGCCTCATCGGTTGTCCCTTTGCATCTGCCAACGTCTTCTCAACCCTTCGAAACCCGCCTCGAGTGTGGCCCTGGGCAGGACGACTTGTGTCGTCGTCCCCGTGCCGATGCGGTCGCCGAGCTCGCTGACCGCCTCACAGCTCGAGTAGATGCGCTTGCCCTCGCTGCGGAGGTGCCGGGCGCTCACCGTGACCCTCATGCCGGGCAGGGCCGAAGCGAGGTGGGTGACTTGAACTTCAAAACCGATGCCCTCCTCCTCGGCTTCCAAAAAGGGCAAGATGACCTTGCGGCTGACGAGCTCCATGTGCTTGGCCAGCCAGTAGGTGGCGTAGACGGGGTGGAGCCTGCCCATCTCCTCGAAGTCCACCGTCATCTCGTCGGTGACCCTCAGGCTGAAGCTGGCCTCGAAGCCCTCGGGAATGGGCTTCATAAGGCGCCGGGCATCTAGAAGAGCCGAGCGACGGGCACGCTTACGCCCAAGACCTCGAGCGTCTCGTCTTGACCGGCGCGGTGTTCGTGGTCATAGCCCCTCTGGCCGGGCTCGGCGTAGGTCCACAGCTGCTTTGCGTCGATGTCCGCGACCCAGTACATGGGCACGCCGGCGCCCTGGTACTTGGTGCGCTTGACCTCGCGGTCGTATAGCAGCGAGGTCTTGGCGACCTCGACGACGAGGAGCGCGTCTGGCGCCAAGGGAAGGCTTCGGTACCCACCCTCGCGGGGCTTTAAGACCATCACGTCCGGGTAGAATTCGTTGTCTCCCGGCATCAGCAGGGGATTTTGCACGTCCAAGGCGCCACGCTCCGGGGACATGGTCGAGAGCAGCGCGATGAGCTGTCTGACCGCGTGCGCGTGTTCAGGGCCGATAGGCGTCATCTCGATGAGTTCTCCGTCCAGAAGCTCGAGGCGTGCCTCTGCAAAGATGCCCGCTTCGGCCATGGTGCGGAATTCGCGCGCGGTGATGCGCTTGCGGGTCGTGACCGTCACTTATAACCTCCCTACACCTCAATGATAGATCTAGATAGACCTAAATGATAGGAATGACAGGCCTAGCCTTTGCGCTCGTCCAAGACCCGGCTGAGCTTGCCGCCCTCGCTCCTGGGCACGCTGCCCGGCGCCATCAGCGTGACCTTGACCGACACGCCGACGCGCTCTTTGATGCTCTGCTCGAGGCCGCGCCGCAGGCTCCGCAGCTCCTCGTCGGCCTCGACGAGGTCGTCAAAGCGTGCCGGGTCCCTGTTCGCAGGCTCCATTCTCGAGAAGGCTGCTTCGGACAGTTCCAAGCGCAACTCGACCTCGTCCAAGAGGTGGCTGCGGCTGATGACCAGTTGATAGTGCGCCGCCGCCTCGGGGCGCCCCCTTAGGATTTCCTCGATCTGGGTGGGGTAGACGTTCACCCCGCGGATGATCAGCATGTCGTCGCTGCGCCCGCGAATCCCGCCCATGCGGGCGTGGGTCCGGCCGGTCGTGCTTGCCGCGCGGGTCAAGGAGGTGATGTCGCCCGTCCAGTAGCGCAGCAGCGGCGTCGCCTCCTTGGTCAAGGTGGTGAGCACGAGCACCCCTTCCTGACCGTCCGCGAGGGGCTCGCCCGTGCCGGGGTCGACGATCTCGGGATAGAAGTGGTCCTCGCAGAGGTAAGAGCCGTCCTGCTCGTCCCAGGCCTCCTGGGCCACGCCCGGCCCGATTACCTCCGAGAGGCCGTAGATGTTGCTGGCCTTGACGCCCAGACCCCTCTCCACGTCTTGGCGGATCGCCTCGGTCCAGGGCTCGGCGCCCAGAATCGCGTAGCTGAGGCTGATCTCTTCGGGGGGGACGCCGCGGCGGCGAAAGCTCTCGGCCAGCGTCTGGGCGTAGGACGGCGTGCAGGCGATGATGTCGGGCTTAAAGTCCTCGATGAGCAGGAGCTGCCGTTCGGTCATGCCGCCCGAGACGGGCACTACCGTCAGGCCCAGCCGCTCGCCGCCGTAGTGGAGGCCGAGCCCGCCGGTGAAGAGGCCGTAGCCGTAGGCGTTGTGCAGGGTCATGCCGGGACGCGCTCCGGCGGCGGCGAGCGCTCTGGCGTTCACCTCGGCGAAGAGCTCGAGGTCGCGCCTGCTGTAGCCCACCACCGTGGGCTTGCCGGTGGTGCCGCTCGAGACGTGGATGCGCGCGACCTTACTCTTGGGCACGGCGAAGAGGCCGAAGGGGTAGTGGTCGCGCAGGTCGCTCTTGCGGGTGAAGGGGAGTTTTGGCAGGTCGTCGACGCTGGTGACGTCGCTCGGCTTGGTGCCCGCCTCGTCCAGCACCTTGCGGTAGAAGGGCAGGCGCTCGTACAGGTAAGCCATGAGCTTGGCCAGGCGTTCGTCCTGGAGCTTTCGCAGCTTGTCGCTGGGCAGGGTCTCCATGTCAGGGTTGAACATACTGGGCCTCCCCACGGTCGGTGGAACGCATTATTTTGGATGGGGAATGATGCGCAAGATGACGTAGCTGTCGCCGCGAATCTGGAAGTAGAAGCGATGGTTTCTAGCTACCCGTGCTTGCCGGAGATCTTCTGCCTCATTGTACTTTTTGGCTTGTAGCGAGGGGTGTCGCAGGTTTTGGCAGAGAAAGTCGAGCTGTTTCTTGACACGTTGTTGGAGAGCTGGGGATAACAGTTCAAAATCTCTGACCGCTTTACGGTTGAGACGGTACTTCACCCTACTCCGACTCGAGCAGCTCTTGATAAGCTTTGGTCCGGCGGTAGGCTTCGAATTCCTCGGCGCTTCCAAAAGCGGGTGTGACGCGACCCTCCTCGACTTCCTTGAGGGCAGCCTCGAGCGCCGCGTCGATTTCCGGATGGCGCTCGGCACAGTCCTCTTGGTGCGGCTTGAGCACGATGAGGCCGCCCGCTATGACGACCTCGAACGCGTCGCCTTCAGCTAGCTCGAGTTCGTCGAGGACTTCGTCGGGTACGGTGATGGCCTTGTCCTTGAGTCTGGCGGTCGGCATGGCGGTCACTCCTTTTTGGCCAGTATACGCGTCTGGCGGCCGTCATGTCTGCTCGCGACGGATGCCCAGATAGGACTCGAGCACGCGCGGGTCTCGCCGCAGGTCCTCGGCCCTGCCCGCGAGGACCAGCTCTCCCGCGTCGAGGACGTAACCCCGGTCGGCCAAGGCCAGGGCGGCATGGGCGTTTTGCTCGACCAGCAAAATGGTGGTGCCCTGGCGCTTTAGCCGCGCCAAAATGCTGAAGATTTCCTTGACGATTAGCGGCGCCAACCCCAGACTGGGCTCGTCGAGCATCAAGACTTTGGGCTTTGCCATCAGGCCGCGGCCGACGGCGAGCATCTGCTGTTCGCCGCCCGACATGGTGCCGGCGAGTTGAGCGGAGCGCTCGCGCAGCCTGGGAAAGAGCGCGTAGACGTAGTCGAGGTCACCCTCCAGCCGGCGCTCGCCGCGGCGGTAGCGGGCGTAAGCCCCGAGTTTAAGGTTATCGACCACGCTCATGTCGGCGAAGAGCTCGCGCTTTTCGGGCACCAAGACCAGGCCCGCGGCGACGAGGCGCTCCGGGGTCGTCCTGGCGATGGCCTGGCCGTCGTAAAGGCGCTCGCCGCCGGCGCTTAGGATGTTCATCAAGGCCAAGAGGGTGGTGGTCTTGCCCGCGCCGTTGGGGCCGATCAGCGTGACCACCTCGCCGCGGTGGACCTCGAAGCTCACCTCCCGCACCGCCTCGACCGCGCCGTAGGAGACGCACAGGCCCGTGGCGCTCAGCACCACCGCCATCAGATCACCGCCATCAGGTCACCGCCCCGCCCAGGTAGGCCTCCATCACCTGCGGATTGCTCTGGACCTCCCTGGGGCTGCCCTCGGCCAGCTTCTCGCCGTAGTGCATGACCACCAGCCGGTCGACCAGGCCCATCACCAGGTCCATGTCGTGGTCGACGAAGAGCACGGTGACGCCCTCGCCGGCAAGGCGCCTGACGAGCGCGGCGAGCTCGGCCTTCTCACCGGCGCGCAGGCCCGCGCCGGGCTCGTCCAGGAGCAGGAGCTCGGGGTCGGCGGCGAGCGCCCGAGCGATTTCCAGGAGGCGCTGCTTGCCGAGCGGCAGGCCGCCGGCTTTGGAACCGGCGAGCTCGGCCAGGCCGACGCGCCTGAGCTGCCGGTAGGCCTCGGCGAGCGCCCGCCGCTCCTCGCCGCGGTCGAGTCTCAGCATCGAGGCGATCATGCCGGCGCCGGTGCGCCCGTAGGCGCCGAGGGCGGCGTTCTCCAGGACCGTCATCTCGCTGAAGAGGTGCGGGTGCTGGAAGGTGCGGGCCAGGCCCCGCCCCGCCACGTCGAAGGGCTTGAGGCCGCTCAAGCGCTGACCCCGGTAGTACACCGCGCCCGAGGTCGGCGCCAAGACGCCGGTGACGAGGTTGAAGAGCGTCGTCTTGCCCGCGCCGTTGGGGCCGATCAAACCGAGAATCTCGCCGCGCCTCAAGGAGAAGGAGAGGTTGTTGACCGCCACCAGGCCGCCAAAGGCCCTGGAGAGGCCGGCTACCTCGAGGAGCGCCTCACCCGCCTCGCCGGTCTTGGCGCGCGGCGGCAGGCCGGCGCCACAGGGCGCCTCGCTCCGGCGGCGCGGCAAGTAGCCCTCTACAAAGGCCCAGAGGCCCCGCGGCGCCCGGTGGAGAATCACCACCAGGATGAGCCCCAAGGCGATTACCTCGTAGTTGCCGCTGCGCCCGAAGACCCTGGGCAGGAGGTCTTGGAGCCAGTGCTCGAGGCCGGTGATGAGCGCCGCGCCGACGAAGACCCCCGGCAAGGTGCCAACGCCGCCCACCACGCCCATGATCAGATAGGTGATGGAGGCCTCGAGGCCGAAGGGCGTCGGGTTGACGAAGCGCCAGAAGTGCGCGTAGAGCCAGCCCGCCAGCCCCGCGAAGACGCCCGCCAGGACGAAGACCCAGAGCTTGAGCGCGGCCGGGTTGACGCCGACGCTGGCCGCCGCTACGGCGTCGCCCCTGAGCGCCCGCAAGGCCCGGCCCGTGCGGCTGTGGGTGATGTTGAAGGCGCCCCAGGCGGCGAGCAGCACCAGGAGCCAGGCGAGGTAGTAGACCTGTCCCGAAGTCCTCAGCTCGAGGCCGAAGACGCTCACCGGCGGCACCCCGGTGAGGCCGGTGTGGCCGCCGGTGATGCCCGTCAGGTTGCCCATCACGATGAACAGGGCGACCTGCCAGGCGATCGTCGCCAGCGGCAGGAAGTGCCCTCTGAGCCGCACCGTCAGCGCGCCGAGTCCCCAGGCCGCCGCCCCGGCCATGGCCACGCCCGCCATCAGCCCGAGCCAGGGCGAGAGCCCGTAGCGCGCGCTCACGAGCGCCGTGGTGTAGGCGCTCACGCCCATGAAGGCCGCCTGGCCAAAGCTCGTCATGCGGGCCAGGCCAGTCAACAGGTAGAGGCCTAAGACGACCAGCGCGCTGTAGGCGACGCCGACCATGAGCGTCAGGTAGAAGGCGGGCAGGACCAGCGGCAACAGCGCCAAGAGGGCGACGAAGAGGAGCGCGAGAGGGCTCACTCTTCCTCCTCGCCGAGCTCGAAGGTGGTCAGGCTGCGGTAGAGGAGCACCGGCAGGATCAGGCTGAAGACGATGGCCTCCTTGTAGGCGCTCGCCGCAAAGGAGCTGAACGACTCGATGACGCCGACGAGGAGCGCGCCGGCGACCGCCAAGGGATAGGAGACCAGCCCGCCGATGATGGCGGCGACGAAGCCCTTGAGTCCGAGCAGAAAGCCCATGTAGTAAGCGGCGTTGGTCAGCGGCGCGATCAGCATCCCACTCACCGCGGCGACCGCGGCGGCGAGCGTGAGCGAGACGCGCCCCGCCTCGACCGGGGAGATGCCCGAGAGGCGAGCGCCCAGGCGGTTGACCGCGGCCGCCCGCAGGGCCTTGCCGTAGAGGCTGCGCTTGAAGAAGAGGTAGAGCGCCACCAGCACCAGCGCCGCAAAGGCGACGACGAGCAGTTGCTGGTAGCGCAACGCCACCGGACCGAAGGTGAGCCCGCCGCGCACCAAGGCGGCCGGGCGGTACTGCTCGGGGCCGAAAAAGACCAGCCCCAGGCCCTGATAGGCGAAGTGCAGGCCGACCGCGAGGATGAGATAGACGAGCACCGTGCCGCGCGGCAAGGGCTCGTAGAAGAGGCGGAAGGTGGCCGCCCCCATCGGCAGCACGATAAAGACGGCCAGTGCCCAGAGGGGCGCCTGCGGCGCCCCCTGCGCGCCCCAGAAGGTCAGGCCGACGAGCGCGAGCGCCACGAGTGCCAGAAGGAGCGCGCGTTTGGGACTGCGCCACTCGAGCCCCGCCCAGAGCAGCAGCATCGCCGCCGTGAGCCACACCGTCCCCGGCACCTCACCCTGCAGCAAGAGCGCGTAGGAGAGCGGCGCGAACATCACCAGTTCGCCGATAAAGACGGCGATGACGCGGGTGACGGTAAAGACGAGAACGAGCGCCAGGGCCAAGAGCGCGTAGAACACCCCGCTGATGAGCCCGTCGCTCAGCAAGATAGCGAAAATCGTCCAATCCATAAGGGCGGGGTCGGGATTCAGGGGTCGGGGGTCGGCGGAAGCCAACCCTCTACCCTGACCGCTGAATCCTAGTCCGCAAAGGTGTAGAGGAGCTGCCAGCCGCCGTCCTCGATGGTCACCATGACGGCGGTCGTCTCGAGCGTCAGCCCCAGGTGGTCTTCGGGCGAAAAGGAGAAGACGCCGTGGGCGGCGATGAGGTCCTGGGTGGCCTCGATCTCGTCGCGCAGGAGGCTGCGGAAGCTTTCAAGGTCGTCGGGCGAACCCGCCTCGAGCGCCCTTTCCAAGGCCGCGCCCAGGATCAGCCAGGCGTCGTAGGCGTGGGCGCCGAAGGTCGAATGGGAGCCCTCGCCGTATTCGGCCTCGTACATGGCGATGTACTCCAAGCCGACCTCTTTGGTGGGGAAGCCGTCGGGAAGCTGCTCGGCGACCAGAATCGGCCCGGCGGGCAAGATGGTGCCCTCGACGTCCGCGCCGCCTACCCTCAAGAAGTCGGGGTTGGCGACGCCGTGGGTCTGGTAGACGGTGCCGCCGTAGCCGCGCTCGACCAGGCTGCGCTGGGGCAGGGCGGCGGGCGTGCCCGAGGCGCCGATCAGGACCGCGTCGGGGTTCTGCGCGGTGATGCGCAGGATCTGGCCCGTCACCGAGGTGTCGGTGCGGGCGTAGCGCTCGCTGGCGACGACGCTGATGCCCGCCTCCTCGGCGACGCGGCTGAAGTCGTTCCACCAGCCCTCGCCGTAGGCGTCGTTGAAGCCGATAAAGGCGGTCGTCGCCACGCCCCGGTCCACCATGTCGCGGACGATGGCGTTGGCCATGATCTCGTCGGTCTGCGGCGTCTTGAAGACCCAGAAGCGCCCCTCGTCTACGGGAGCGATGATGGACCTGGACGCCGCCATCGAGATCATCGGCACGCCCACCTCGGCCACCACGTCGATCATGCCCAAGGACGCCGGCGTGGTGGTGGTGCCGATGATGGCGACGACATTGCGCTCTTCGATCAGGCTGCGCGCGTTGCGCACCGCCTGGGTGGTGTCCGAGGCGTCGTCGAGAACATGGAACCTCACCTGACGGCCGCCGACGCCGCCCGCTTCATTGACCATGCTCTCCAAGAGAACGAAGGTGTTGCGCTCGGGAATGCCCAAGGACGCGGCGGGGCCGGTCGCCGAGACCACCACGCCGATGTCCAGCATGCCGGTGTCTGAGCTGTCCTGCGCCAGGCTAGAGCCGAGCGCCAGGGCGAGGACGAGAGCCAAGAGCTTGTTCATGGTTTCCTCCATGTCGTGACCCCTGCGGCGACGCTGCGCTGTAACAGGGGGTGTGGCTGGTAGCGGTCTTCGAGCTCCATGGCGCGGTCGGCAGCGTCGTAGCGGAGCAGCCGGCCCACGCCCCTCGAGCCTGCGCTGGCGCTCACTGTGGCGCCCGCTATAGCGACTGTGGCGGTGGCGGTCTTCGGCAAAGCCATCTCCTCGTTTTCAGCTCGCGCTACGTCAGTCTATGGACGAAGCTCGCAGCCGTCAAGTCAGGTGTTGCGGCCGGCCCGCCAGCTTCCCTTCGAGGAGGCTGGCGGAGCCGCCGCTCAGGGTCTCCAGGGAGCTCGCCTCGCTAAACCAGCTCGCGGGCGCGGCGTGGCCCCAGAGCGTCTGCCGGCGCGGGTCATCCAAGGTCCAGCGCAGGGGCTCGACGTCCGGGTCCACGGTCAGGTAGTCCGAGCTGTAGAGCTCGATGCGGTTGCCGTCGTCGTCGCGGAGGTAGAGAAACATCGCGTTCGATAAGCCGTGGCGGCCGGGGCCGCGCTCGATGCGGTCCGTCTGCATCGCCGAAGCGAGGATGTCGCAGGCGCGAATCAGGCTCATGGGCTCGCTCGTCCACAGGCCGACGTGGTGCAGCCTGGGCCCCAAACCGTTCATCAGCGCCAGGTCGTGGACGTTGCCCTTGCGCTGGAGCCAGGCCGCCCACAGCTTCTCCCCTTCGTCCACGGTGTACTCGCTCAGCCTGAAGCCCAACTCGTGGGCATAGAAGTCATGCGCCCTTTGCACGTCGGGCACCATCACGTTGAAGTGGTCGATGCGCTGCACGCCCGGTCCACGGTGCCGGTGGTAGTCCTGGAGGATGCGCGCGTGTTTGGCGGCGCGCGCGTAGAAGGCGACCGGCAGACCGCTGGGGTCCTCGAGCCGGACCAGGCGGGGGACGCCGAAGTCCTCGGTCTCTTGGGTCTTCAGGCCGCGTTGCCGGGCGAGCTCGAGCAGGGCGTCCAGGTCCTCGTCGCCCGCCACCTTGAAGGCGATTCGTCCCGCGCCCGCTTGCTCACGCAGCGCCACCTTGAGGCTCCACTCGCGCTCTTCGACGCCGCGCAAGAAGAGCGCGTCCTCCCCCTCATGCACCACGTCGAGACCCAAGAGGCCCACGTAGAAGGCGCGAGCCCGCTCGAGGTCGGTGACGTAGTAGACCGCGTGCCCGGCGCGGAGGACATTGGCTTTCATACCAGGGCTTTCATATCAGCTTCCGGTAGCTCCGCCGGTAGTAGACGAGCGGCGGCCGGTCCTCGCCCAAGACGACCTTCTCGACCTTGCCGACGACGATCTTGTGGTCGCCGCCGGGGTAGATCCGATAGCTCGAGCAGACGAGCGCGGCCAGTGCCTCGTCCAGAATCAGGTCGCCGTGCACGGGAAAGGGCGGGTTCTCGAGCAGGCGCGCGGCGGGCTGGCCGGCGAAGTGGCCGGAGGCCTCTTGCTGACCTTCGGCCAGCAAGTTGATGGTGAAGCCTCCGGCCCCCTCCAGGACCGGCAGCAGGTTGGCCCGCTCGTCGACGCAGACCAAGACGAGTGGCGGCTCGAGGCTGAGTGACGCGAACGACGAGGCGGTCATGCCCCGCACCTCGCCCGCCTCGTCCTTGGCGGCCACGACGGTGACGCCGCTCACCCAGTGCGAGAGCGCCTCGCGGAAGAGGTCGTGCAGGGTGGCGGTGTGAGCGTCCTCTGTCTGAACGCGGCTCAAGCCGTCACCTCCTCTTTCGCCCTAACGGCGTCCTGGCCCTCCCAGCCGAGAAAGTGGCGGATGCGCGCCTTGTAGGGCTCCTTGTCGTAGGCGCCGTAGAGCACCCCCTTCATGCGCACCGGATCGCCGAAGAAGAAGCGCTCGTAGTGAACCTGCCTCGCGCCAAAGCTCGACAGCGTCATGTCCCAGGCGAGGCGGAAGAGTTGGGTGCGCTCTAGAGCGTTCATGTTGCGGCTCTGCATGAACTTTTCCAGATAAGGCCGCATCGGGCCGTCCAGGTCGGCCTCAGACGGAATCATGATGAGCCCCGAGGCGCCAATCTGCTGAGTGATCTCGTGAATGCGCGGGTAGAGCATCGGGTAGAGGTTGCGCGCGGCGTCTAAGGGTGCCCTGGCCGGGCACATCACCCCGTAGGAGTTGGACGCCGCGCCCTCCTCGGCGGCGACTTGCAGGCCCTTCATCGCCTCCAGGTAGATGCTCACCTCGGCGATCTTCTCCTGCACGTGGCCGAACACGTCAGCACCGACGCCCTCGGCCATCAGCGTAAGCAGGCCCAGAAAGGATTCGGTCTTGGAGACCTTGAGCACGTTCACCTGGTGCGCCATCAGCATGAGCGCGCCGGTCTCGGCGTAGGCCCGGTTGCAGATGTCCAGGTTCCTCAAGGCGAAGACCCGCTCCCAGGGTACCAGCACGTCGTCGAAGACGACCAGCGCTTCCTGCTCCTCAAACCTCGAGGAGACCGGGTGGTCGCTGGCGTTGCCTCCCGCCAAGGGCTCGCGGCAGATAAAGTGCAGGCCGGGCGCGTTCGTCGGCAGCGCGAAGGCAAAGGCGTACTTGTCGGCGCCGGGCTCCTCCTTTAGGAGCGTCGAGGGAAAGACGAGGATCTCGTCGGCGACGGGCAGGGTCGCCAGCATCCGCGCGCCGCGCACGACGACGCCCTCCTTGGTCTCCTTGAGGACGCCCAAGGGAATATAGGGGTCGGCCTGCTGCGCGGTGCTGGCGGCGCGGTTTACCTGCGGGTTGGTGAGCGCGTGGGTGGTGCAGAGGTCGTTCTCGCGGACGTATTCATAATAGTTGCGGATGTTCTCGGCGAATCTGGGCTCGTCCTGGCCGAAAAAGTCGCTGGCGCCCGCGTAGCCGGACAGAACGGCGTTCAGGTAGTCGGGCGTCCGGCCCATCAGGCCGAGGCTGTAGTCGGCCCACACCTTGTAGCCCGCCGCGCGGCGTTTGAGGTCGTCTTTGGTCTTGGGCTCCAAAAAGCTCACGCCGACCCGCTCGCTGCTCGTCGGCGAGGGGTAGGTGAGCACGCCTTTAAAGGCGGGGTCATGCTGCAGGTCGTAGAGCTCGGCGAGCGAGCGCACCACGCCCTTAAACGCCGGGTGGGTGGTGGGGTCCAGGACCTTTTCGCCCTTCAGCCACAGGTTGGGCGGGTTTCGCTTGAGGGCCTTCATGTAGTCCTTGCCGGTTCTCGCAGGCATATGCTTACTCCTTTTCCGTTGCTTTGAGACTGGCTTCGGGAATCCAACCTGCCTGTCCCTGTTCGTTGATGCACCAAGTCCAGCCGCCCAGCCTCTCGGAGCAGCGAAGCCGTTCGTCGACTCCGGCGGTGAGTTCTATCGCGTCGTAATGGCGTTGCGCGGTCGCGCGCTCACCCTCTATGCTCAGGACGCTCTGGTGCACCCAGCCCTCGCGTCCGCCCGCATCCCGGCACCACAGCCACTCGGGCCAGGTCGTGTCGCGTCGCAAGACGGCCACCCGTGCGCCTCTCTCGAGGGTGATGGGAGCCTCGTAGCTCCGCGCATGGGGCACCGTCACGACGACGGTCGTTTCAAGAGCGTTCATGCCGTGACCTCACTTGGATGAACGGCTTGGACTTCCGCATAGCGCTTGAAGTCCTCGCTGTTGAGCGTGAGCAGGCGTCCTATCCCCTGCGCCCTCATCGCCGCGACGAGGCGGGCGCCATGGGCCTGTTTGCCCAGAACCTCGTGGGTCGAGACGAGCTCGAGCCAACTCGTGAACACGGCCGGGGTATCAGGCACAAGCGGGAACCTCATCATGAGCTTGTCGACCAGCTCTCTAACTTGACGTGCCTCCCAGCCCAAGCCGTTCCTGCTTGTGGGCCTGCTTGCCACCACCCAAAACTCGTATAGGCACTGCGGCACCATGAGGACGACATGCCCCTGCAACGCCAGCGACACCAGCGCCTGCGCCGCCAACGGATGGTGGTCGGCTCCAAGGTCGGCAAAACGAAGCAGAATGTTGGTGTCGGCGAGGTAACGTGCCATCAGTCGTAGATAGAATCACGGCTTACGGCCCAGTCGGAGAGGCCGGGTCCGTCCTCAAAGCTCTCGAGCCACGTCAGCAAATCCTTTGCCCGCTCCTCGGGCGTCATCTTCGCCCACAAGGGTCCCCACTGTGGTCCCCACTGTGGCTGCGTCTCTTCGGTGGGTTCCTCGGCCTCAACCTTCAGCTTCATGCGGGTAAGCGGTTTGGGTTTTCCTAAAAGCTCCGCCGGGATGTGCAGCGCGCCGGTTTCGTCGGTCTCGAGGACGAGTTCAATCACTTTTGTCATGACGTCTCCTTTACTCCGAGCTCTTTACCGAGGCTTTGTCTTCCCGTTTAGGCGCCCTGCCGTAGTGTGGGATGGGGTGCTCGCCCAGGGCGACGGCGATGTTCTTCGTCTCCATGTAGAAGTCGAACGAGTAGTCGCCGCCGTCCCTGCCGATGCCCGAACTCTTCATGCCGCCAAAGGGCGTGGGCAGGTGACGGACGTTTTGCGAGTTGACCCAGACCATGCCGGCCTCGAGCCCGTGGGCGAAGGAGTGGGCGCGGGTCAGGTCGCGCGTCCACAAGTAGGCGGCGAGGCCGTACTTGACGCCGTTGGCGAGCCTGAGCGCCTCCTCCTCGCCGCCGAAGGGGATGACCGTCAGGAAGGGGCCGAAGACCTCCTCCTGGGCGATGCGCATCTCGTTCGTCGCGTCCGTAAAGAGCGTCGCGGCAAGGTAGTTGCCCCTTTCCAAACCCTGAGGTTGAACGCCGCCGCAGGCGAGCGTGGCGCCTTCCTCCTGACCCGCGCGGACGTAGCGCATCACCTTGTCCAAGTGCTGGCGGTGGATGAGCGGGCCGATGGTCGTGGCGGGGTCGAAGGGGTCACCCACAGGGATATTTTTCACCCGTTCGACAAGCTTCTCGGTAAAGTCGCCGTAGACTTCTTGTTGCACGAAAAGCCGGCTGCTCGCCGTGCAGCGCTCGCCGTTCAAGGAGTAGACGCCGAAAATCGCCGCGTCCAAGGCGCGCTCCAGGTCGGCGTCGGCGAAGACCACGATGGGATTTTTGCCGCCCAGTTCGAAATGCACCCGCTTCAAGGTCTGTGCCCCCTGCGCCATGATGCGGCTGCCCGTCACCGTCTCGCCGACGAAGGCGATGGCCCTGATGTCCGGGTGCTCGGTCAAGGCCTTGCCGGCGGTCTCGCCGTAACCGTTGACGACGTTGACGACGCCTGGGGGAATGCCCGCCTCGAGCACGAGCTGAGCGAGCCTGAGCGCGGTAATCGGGCTCCACTCGGCGGGCTTGTGGACGACCGTGCAGCCCGCCGCCAAGGCCGGGGCCATCTTCCAGGTGCTGAGCATGAAGGGCGTGTTCCAGGGGGTGATGATGCCGACGGCGCCGATGGGCTGGCGCAGGGTGTAGTTGAGAAAGCCCTCGCTGGGCAAGCTCAGGCCGTCGCGGGCGCTCTCCGCCCGGTCGGCGAAAAAGCGGAAGTTCTCCGCGCTCCTAGCGACCGCGCCCCGCATCGTTTTAAAGACCTGGCCGGTGTCGAGGCTCTCCAAGAGGGCGAGCTCCTCGGCGTTCTTTTCGATGAGGTCCGCGACGCTGTGCAGGAGCCCCTTGCGCTCCTTGGCGGGCAGGTCGTGCCAGACGGCGAAGGCGTCCTTGGCCGCTCTCGCCGCGAGGCCTACGTCCTCGGCGCCGCCCGAGGCGACGGGGCAGATGACCGCGTTGTCGATGGGGGAGAGGGTATCGAAGGTTTCACTCGAGCGCGAGTCCACGAGTTCACCGTTTATCAGGTGCTGGACGCCGTTGGGGAGGCTCCGGGCGAGCTCGAGCGCCCTGTTTCGTGCGTCCTTGGGGGGGGCTGTAGCTGTAGTTGCGGTGCTCACCTCGTCACCTCCTCGACGATTGCGTTCTCGAGCGCCTCCAAGCCCGTTATCTCGAGCCGCATAGTGTCACCGGGATGCACGTGTGAAAGACCTTTGGGCGTGCCGGTGAGGATGACGTCATGGGGCCCCAAGGTCATGAAGCGCGTTAAAAACTCGATGATCTCGGGGACGGCAAAGACGAGGTTTGCGGTGCTGCCCTCCTGCCTGAGCTCGCCGTTCACGTAGGTCCTTAGCTCGAGCGCGTGAGGGTCTCCAACCTCGTCGGCGCTCACCAGATACGGTCCCAGAGGACCGAATGTGTCCCAGCCCTTGGCCTTCAGCGGCGGGCGGAACATGTTGCCGACGAAGTCGCGCACGGTGACGTCGTTGGCGATGGTGTAACCCTTTACGTGGTCCATCGCCTCCGCCGCCTTGACCTTGCGGGCGCCGCGCCCGATGACCACGGCCAGCTCGCACTCGTAGTGCATGTACTGTGCGCCCGCGGGGTAGACGACCGGGGCGCGGTGCGGAATGAGGGCGCTGTTGGGCTTGATGAAGGTGACCGGCTCCTTGGGGCGCTCGAGGCCCAGTTCGTCGGCGTGGTCGGCGTAGTTGAGCGCCAGGCCGACGACCTTACCCGGTGTGAAGGGCAAGAGGAATTGAAGCCCGTCCGGGCTGTGTCCGACCCCGGCCTCGTCGTGGATCAGCCCGTTCTCGAGCACGCCGCTGTGGACGCGGCCGTCCTTGAAAAACCGCGCCGTCTTCACGCTACCGCCGCTTCCAGCAGGCCGTAGCCCTCGGCCATCGCCTTGAGCCGCGCCTCGAGTTCACTGCTGCCCGGCCCCAAGGGCGGCCGCCACTCCTTTTCGATCAGGCCCATCATGCTCATGACGGTTTTCAAGGGAATCGGGTTGCTGTCCCAGAAGATCGAGTCGTTGATCTCGAGCAGGTGGTAGTGAAGCGCGACGGCTTCTTTCACCTCGCCCGCCTTGACCAGGTCGTACTGCCGCGCCACTTCCCTGGGCAAGAGGTTGCCGGTCGCGGCGATCATGCCGTGGCCGCCCAGGAGCAGCATCGGCACGGTCAGCGACTCGAGGCCGCAGAAGACCTTGAAGTCACGGCCGCACGTTTTGAGGGTCCACGACACCACGTCCAAGTCTTTGACCGAATGCTTGACGCCGACGATGTTCGGGTAGTCCCCTGCCAGCCTGGCGAGCGTCTTGACTTCGGTGGCTACCGCCGCGCGGCCGGGGATGTTGTAGAGGACTAGCGGAAAGTCGGGCGCCGCCGCGGCGACCGCAGCGAAAAAGCGGTAGAGGCCCTCCTGGTTGGGCTTGACGTAGTAGGGCGTGATGATGAGGCCCGCGTTAGCGCCGACGCCTTGCGCGAACCGCGTCAGCCGCAGCGTCTCGTCTAAGTTGACGCTCCCCGAGCCGGCCAGGACGGGCAGCCGGCCGTCCGCGACCTGCACGGCCAGCTCGATGACCCGCTCGCGCTCGCTCAAGCTCATCCCGGCGGGCTCGCCGGTGGTGCCGCCGACGCTGATGCCGTGCGAGCCCGCCGCTATCTGCCGCTCGACCAGTCCCTGCAAGGCCGCCTCGTCGAGGGCGCCGTTCTTGAACGGGGTCACCAAGGGTACGATGGAACCTTCTAGCCGCACGTCGTCCTCCTTTTGGGATCTGCTCAGGCGCTCACCAGGAACACCCGCTCGAGGCCGTTCGTTTTACCCAACAGGCGTTTCACCTAGCGGTCGTTTCGCCCAGCATAGCCCAAAGCCCCGGCCGCGTGAATCGTGAATTCCTCCAAATAGCGATGAAAATTTGTTGGAGTAAACATATAATGGGCTGAGTTGGGCAGAACCCGCCTGCTGTTTGGCGATAATCACAACTTATCGAGTGTATTTGGAGGGTAGGACGATGACCTTTGCGGAGCTTGGCGACGAGGTAGGGGCAAACGTCGTGCTCGAAGCGGCGCGGGAGCCGCTGTGGCTCGAGGAGGGCGAGGAGTCGCGCCCGCCGCTCTTGCTGGGCGCGCTCTGGGTGACGACGCGGGCCGGGCTCGAGCTCGCCCACTACCTGTCGGAGCGGCAGGCCGCCGGGCTCTGGTGCACGCGGGCCGACCGGGGTGTGGAAGAGGTCTGCCGCAAAGACGGGCTCGGCCTGGCGTTTCTCTCCGGCGGGGCAAAGCAGAGGGCGGTGGCGCAGGCGCGCAGCCTGCTGGCCGCGAGACAAGGACCCGCCTTGCTGGTTCTGGCGGGCATGGTGGACGCGCTCGCCCACGTCGAGCAGGAGCGGGAGCTGCTCGAGCGGCTTCACCACTGGCTCCGCTGCCCGCTGGCCCTCATCGCGCCCTGGGGTGAGCCGCTCGCCTGGGTGGGCGCGTTGCCGCCGCGGCCGCCGGCGCAGGCTGGGCAGGGTCCGGGGCATCTGGCCCTGCGGGCGGGCGAGGGGCTGCTGGTGGCCTTCGGCCCAGCCGAGCGGCTCCTGCCCTGGCGGGGCCTGCTCGAGCTCGCCGCGCGCCTCATCGCCATCAAGAGCCTGGAGGGCCGCGCCCAGCGCGCCGAGGAGGAGTCGCTCAAGGCCGCGCTCTTGGACGACCTCTTGGTCGGCGAGGCCGATCCCAGCCGCGCCCGGACCTTTGGCTTCGAGGCGGGGACGCCCTTCGTCCTGGCGCTGCTCGAGGCCGCGCCTATCCTCGGCCGGCACCGGCTCGCCGAGGAGCGCCGCCGCGAGACGCTCCTCGGCCTGCGCCGGGCGGCGGGGGGCTATTTGGAGCGCCTGGGCGTGCCCTACCTGCTGAGCGAGCGCGGCGGCCGCGCCGCGGTCCTGTGGCAGTCCTTTGCCCCCGAGGCCGAGACCGCCACCCTCTTGAAGAGCTTGGGCGAGGGGGTGCGGCTGGGCTACTCCGCCCGCCACCAGGCCATCACCCGCGTGCCGCAGGGCTACCGCGAGGCGCTCATCGCCCTCAAGACGGCGCGGCTCGGCGAGGCGGCGGGCTTCGCCAAACTCGACCCGGTCTCCTGGGTGCTTCTCCAGCAGAGCCCCGAAGACCTGCGGGCGCTCGTCGAGCGCTTTTTGCCGCTGCCCGAGCCCCTCTTGCGCACCCTCGAGGAGTGGTTGGCGGGCGAAGGCAATCAGGCCGCGGCGGCCGAGCGCCTGCACGTCCACGTCAACACCCTGCGCTACCGCCTCGGGCGGGTCGAGGCTAGCCTCGGCCTGTCGCTCAAGTCGCCCGCGGCGCTCGCGCGGATTCACCTGGCCCTGCGCGCCAAGGGGCTGCTCGAGGAGGAAGGCTGAGCGCCCTGCCTTGTCCTAAACGGCGGCTTTGTCCTCGGCGCGCTTGCGCATGTTGGGCTCCAGGATGCGCTTGCGCAGGCGGATGTTCTTGGGGGTTACCTCGAGGAGCTCGTCGTCGGCGAGGTACTCGAGGGCCTCCTCGAGGCTGAGGCGCTTGGGCGGGGTCAGGGTGATGTTGTCGTCCGAACCCGAGGCGCGCACGTTGGTGAGCTTCTTGTTCTTGGTGACGTTGATGTTCAAATCGCCCGTTCGCGCGCTCGCGCCCACGATCATGCCGACGTAGACCTCGGTGCCGGGGTCGATGAAGAAGACGCCGCGGTCTTGCAGCTTGTAGAGGCTGTAGGCGAAGACCGCGCCGGGCTCCATCGCCACCAGCGAGCCGCCCGGGCGCACCTTGAAGCCGCCGGCGAAGGGTTCGTAGCCGTCGAAGACGTGGTTCAAGAGGCCCTCGCCCTGGGTCATCGACAGAAACTGGGTGCGGTAGCCGAAGAGCGCCCGGCTCGGCATGCTGAACTCGAGCCTGACCCGGCCGCCGTCCTGGGCCATGTTGAGCATGCTGCCCTTGCGCGAGCTCAAGGTCTCGACGACGCCGCCCATGGCGCTCTCGGGCACGTCCACCACCACGTGCTCGTAGGGCTCGTGGAGGACGCCGTCCACCTCCTTCATGATCACCTCGGGCCGCGACACGCTGAACTCGTAGCCCTCGCGGCGCATCTGCTCGATGAGGATCGACAGGTGCAGCTCGCCCCGGCCCGAGACCCGGTACTGCTCGCCGCCGAGCTCGGTAACGCGCAGGGCCACGTTGGTTAAGAGCTCGCGCTCGAGGCGGTCCTTGAGGTGCCGCGAGGTGACGTACTTGCCCTCCTTGCCGGCAAAGGGGCTGGTATTGGGGCTGAAGGTCACGCTGACCGTCGGCTCGTCCACCGCCACCACCGGCAAGCTTTCGGGGTGGTCGGGATGGGTGAGCGTCTCGCCGATCTGCACGCCCTCGACGCCGCTCAGGGCCACGATGTCGCCCGCGCTGATCTCGTCCACCTCGCTCCTCGCCAGGCCCAGGTGGGTAAAGGCCTTGGTGATGCGCGCCTTCTCCAGCTTGCCGCCCTGCAAGACACGGCTGACGAAGTCGCCCTTTTTGGCCGTGCCCCGGCTCACCCGGCCGATGGCGATGCGGCCCAGGTAGTCCGAGTAGTCCAAGTTGGCGACCTGAAGTTGGAAGGGCGCCGCCTCGTTCACGTCGGGCGCGGGGGTGTGCGCCAAGATCACCTCGAACAGCGGCTTCAAGTCCTCGCCGGGCTTTTCGAGCTCGAGCCAGGCCCGGCCCTCGCGGGCGACGGCGTACAGAATCGGAAAGTCGAGCTGCTCGTCGCTGGCGCCGAGTTCCACCATCAGGTCGAAGGTCAGGTTCACGACCTCGTCGGGACGGGCGTCCTTGCGGTCGACCTTGTTGACCACCACGATGGGCTTGAGCCCGCGCTCCAAGGCCTTGCGCAAGACGAAGCGCGTCTGCGGCATGGGGCCTTCGGCGGCGTCGACGAGCAGCAGGACGCCGTCCACCATGCCGAGCGCCCGCTCGACCTCGCCGCCGAAGTCGGCGTGGCCGGGGGTATCGACGATGTTGATCTTGACGCCTTCCCACATCACCGCGGTGTTCTTGGCCAAGATGGTGATGCCGCGCTCGCGCTCCAAGTCGCCCGTGTCCATCACCCGCTCGGCCACCACCTGGTTGTCGCGAAAGATATGAGACTGTCTGAGCATGCCGTCCACCAGCGTGGTCTTGCCGTGGTCGACGTGGGCGATGATGGCGATGTTGCGATAGGTCATAACAAGGGTGTCCTTTGGAGTGGGTTCGGGGATGGAGTGGGTTCGGGGAAGGCTGCCGTCATAAAGCATGCTACGGCGGCACTAAGCTCCAATTATACAGCCTGGGCAGGCCCCGTGGGCAGTTTCGGCTTACGCGACGAGCCGGCGCCTGCAAGCTGCCCGCTAGTGTAGGGCCACTAGGCCTCCGCTAGTGCGGGTACTACAGTGTAGGGCCACTAGGCCCCCGCTAGTGCGGGTACTACGCCGGATACCCCTTGGCCGGATGTCCCTTGGCCGGACTTTAACCGCGTGCCCATAAGCGCGCGCTGGCGCAAGCTGGAGACGCTGCCCGCGCCTCGCGGGCGCGACGCCATGCCCGGCGTCTACGAGCTTGCCGACGAGGCCAAGCGGGTCATCTACATCGGCCAGTCGCTCACCGACGTGCCCAACCGCATCCGCCAGCACCTGCAAGGGCGTGGCTGCGCCGCCGCGCGGGTCTGCTTCTGGCGCTACGGCTACAGCCGCCTGCCCCAGGCGAGCGAGGCCGACCTCATCGCCGCGCACCTGGCGCGCCACGGCGAGCTGCCGCTCTGCAACCGCGCCAGCCCCAGGGTGCGGGATGCCCTCAGGCGCTACCTCGAGCGCAGCCGCGGCGGGGGCTGAGCTTCGGCCGGTCGCGCCAGCGTCCCCCTTTGCCTCTCCGCGCCTCTCCCTGCCTTTCCGCTCACAGCCGGCAGTCCTATGAAATTGATCACAGTATGAAAAGGAGATGAAAGGCAGGCGAGAATTGCGACGCGCGCAACTTTGCTTGAGGTGTAAGGGTGGCTATGATATAACGACCCTGCGAGGGGGTGACCACCGCCTTCTCCATGATCTCACAGGAGGTTGAACTTCATGCGTAGATTTTCCGTCAGCCTATTAACCGTCCTCGTCCTCTCTCTCGGCACAAGCCTCGCGCAGACCATCGACGCGCCTCCCTCCCCCATTCCCCCGGGGCAGTACTGGGGCGGTCTCTCCGTGGGTGGCGGCGGTGCTTCGGGCCTCACCTTCCACTTCGGCCTGCTCAACGCCCTCGGCCAGGGTATCAGCTTGCGCCCCTACCTCCAGGTCGGTTCGCTCGGCACCTTCGGTATCGGTGCGGACGCCATGTTCAACCTGCCCGTCAACGTCGAGGGCCCGCTGGCCGTCTATGCGGGCGGTGGCCCTTCTGTGGCCCTTGGCGGCGTGACCGCCCTCGGCATCAACCTCTTTGTCGGCGCGGAGTACCGCCTCGTCGATCTCGACTTCCCGGCGGGCGGCATCTTTTTGGAGCTCGGCCCGAACCTGAACCTCACCCCCATCTTCACGGGTGGTTTCTACGGCCGCGGCGGCCTCAACTTCCACTTCTAGAGCAGTTCTAGAGCAGCTTGCCACAACCGAGTCGCAGGTCACCCAAAGGCTCCCTTCGGGGGGTCTTTTTCATGACCCTTTGGCAGTGAAGCTCATGGTGGTGAAGCTCGAGACTCGCTCTTGGGCGCCATCGTCACCTCCCCCACCGTCACCTCCCGGGGATCTGGGGTCTAGGCGCAGTCTAGGCGCAGTCTAGGCACAGTCTAGGCGCACAGGTAGAGAATGTCGCTGATCGCCCTCAAGGTCTCCTCAGCCTTGAGCCCGCGCTTCTTGAGGCTGAAACCGGGCGGGTAGCGGGTGGGCAGGGCCGTGTAGGGCAGGCCCTTGAGGCCGCGGGCGTCGTAGTCGATGCGCTCCTGCTCGAAGGAGACCTGGATGTCGGTCATGTGCTCCTTGACGGAAACCACGCCCTTTTGCGAGGCCAGCAGGCGGATCTTGGCGAGCTCGATAAAGGCCCGCACCTCCTGGGGCAGAGGGCCGTGCCGGGCGCGGATCTCGTTTTGGACGCGGGCGATCTCGGCTAAGTTATCGGTCTCGGAGAGACGGCCGTAGAGCGAGATGCGCTCGTTGTCGTCGGGGATGTAGCCGGGGCTCAAGCGCGCGTCGATGCTCAGGTCGAGGCTGACCGCCTTGGGTCCGGCCTTTCTTTCGCCCTTTAAGATGGCGATCTCTTCGGCGAGCATCTCGGTGTAGACCTCGAGCGAAACGGCGCTGACGTGGCCGTGCTGCTCGGGGCCCAACAGGTTGCCTACGCCGCGGATCTCCATGTCCTTTTCGGCCAGGAGGTGGCCCGACCCCAGGTCGTTCAGCTCGGCGATGGCGTAGAGCCTGCGCTGCGCCGCCTCGGTGAGCCGGCCCGGATAGAGCAGGTAGGCCCAGGCCTCGGCCTGGCGGCGGCCCACCCGGCCGCGCAGCTGGTAGAGCTGGGCTAAGCCCAATTTGTCGGCCCGCTCGATGACCAGGGTGTTGGCCTCGGCGATATCGATGCCCGACTCGACGATGGTGGTGCTAAGGAGCACGTCAAAGGCGCCGTCGGCAAAGTTGACCATCACCTCCTCGAGCTCGTCCTTGCCCATGCCGCCATGGGCCACGCCGATCCTGGCCTCGGGCAGCAGCCTCTGCAGGTACATGGCCCGCGCGCCCATCGAGCCGATGCGGTCGTGAATGTAAAACGACTTGCCGCCGCGCTCCATCTCGAACATGATGGCCTCCCTCACGGTCATCGGCTCATAGGGCTGCAAGACGGTCCGGATGGGCTTGCGCCCCTCGGGCGGGGTGAGGATCCGCGACACGTCGCGCAGACCGACCAGGCTCATGTAGAGGGTCCGGGGAATGGGCGTGGCCGAGAGCGAGAGCACATCGACGCCCGTCCTCATGCTCTTGAGCCGCTCCTTTTGGCCGACGCCGAAGCGGTGCTCCTCGTCGATGATGAGGAGGCCCAGATCCTTGAACTTGAGGCCGTCGGCGAGGAGCCGGTGGGTGCCGACCACGATGTCGAGCTTGCCGTCAGCAGCGTCCTTGAGGGCGGCGCGCGCTTCACGGTCGCCGGTGAAGCGCGAGAGCATGTCCACCCGCACGGGCAGGTCGCCAAAGCGCTCGCGGAAGGTCTCGAAGTGCTGCTTGGCCAAGACCGTGGTCGGCACCAGCATGGCGACCTGTTTGCCGTGGCCGACCGCGCGGTGGGCGGCGCGGATGGCCACCTCGGTCTTGCCGAAGCCCACGTCGCCGGAGATCAGCCGGTCCATCGGCATCGCCTGGGCCATGTCGGCAAGCGTGTCCCTGACGGCCTTATTCTGGTCGAGCGTGAGCTCGAAGGCGAAGTTCTCCTCGATGCGCCCTTCCCAGTCGGGCAGCGGCGGCAGCGGCGTGCCGGCCGTCAGCTGCCGCTCGGCGTAGCTGCGAATCAGGCGTTGGGCCAGCTCCTGGGCGCTGGCGCGAGCCCTTTCGCGCGCGCGCGCCCACTCGTTGGTGCCGAGCGTGCTGAGGCGCGGCGGGTCGTCGGTGGTGCCGGGATGGCGGCGCAACAGCGGCAGGCCCTCGACGGGCAGATAGAGCTTGCCCTCGCCGGCGTACTGGAGGATCAGGTAATCGCGGGTGACGCCGACCACCTGCCGGGGCTCGAGCCCTAAGAACCTGCCGATGCCGTGGTCGGGGTGAATCAGGTAATCGCCGACGGTGAGATGCACCGCGTCCTGCACGCCCCGGCCGGGCAGGCGCCGGGCCTTGCGCACGCCCTGGTAGCCGTAGAGGAGGTCCTCGGTGACGACGAGCTCGCGGGTCTTGAGGTCGCGGTAGCCGCCGCGGGTGGGCAAGGGGGCCGCCGTCAGGCCGATGACCCCGTCAATGGTCCCGTCAATGGTCCCGTCAATAGCCTTCAGCCCGTTCGTCCAGCGCGTCTCGAGCCCGTCCAGAGTGCGCTCGCGCAAGAAGCGCCCGGTGCGCTCGTGGCGCAGGAGCAGGGTTATGTTCCAGCCGTCCTTAAGCCAGGTCTCGGCGTCGGCGCGAAAGTCCGAGAGCTTGCCGCGGTAGTAGCCGAGCGGCTCCAAGCTGGTCTTGCCCTCCGCCAAGTCCAGGGGATCGCGGCCAAAGGAGACGACCTCGCGACCTCTCAGGTGCGCCCACAGCCAGTCGAGTTCGGAGTCGAAGGGCGCCTCGAGCTCGCCCGGGTAGAGCTCGGGGGCGTCCAGGAAGACCCGGCCGGGCAGATGCTCGAGGAGCCGGCTCGAGCCGCCCTCAGCAATCTCCACGCCCGCGCGGGGGCTCAAGGTAAAGTCCCGCGCCCTCTCGCCGTGGACCATGAGGCTGTCGAGCTCATCGCCGAAGAACTCGAGGCGGACCCGCCTGGATTCGTCCTTGGCGTCCAGGTAGAGGTCGAGGATGTCGCCCCGCACCACGAAGCCCGGCATCTCGTCGCGGTCATAGCCCAGGGCGATGAGGCGCGTCAGGAGCGCGTCGCGCGGGTAGCTCCTGCCCAGCTCGAGCCCCAAAACGTAGGCGTCCGGGTCGGCGGGAAAGGCCGAGAGCGCGTGCCTCAGACTCAAGACCACCTTGTCGCGCCGCTGCCGCCAGGAGCTCAAGGTGGGGTCGACGCCGCCGGCCGCGCCAAAGGGCGAAAGGTCGGCGAAGAGCTCCAGGCGCTCGGCGGTGGTGATGAGCACCGCCTTGCCGCCGCTCTTTGCGAACAGCGCCAGCCGAGCCACCGCGGGCAGACCGGAGAGGCGCTTGGAGAGCGCACGGAGCGCATGAGCTCTGGACTGGGAACTGGATTGGGAAGAGGTCTCTATCACCGAAGGGTTACTATAACAAGCGCCGGCGGCCAACACGTTTGTGAGGCTTACTCTGAGGCTTACGCATTCACCTCGGCGCTCAGAGCGAGTTCATAGGCCAGGTTGCGCGGCGCGCCCAGGTCCTGCAGGGCGCGCCGTAACTGGCTGCCGCGCAGACCCTCCGCCGCCAGGTGCCCCGCTTCGGCGGCAAAGTCCAGCTCGCTTGCCTGTGAGACCGGCGCGATCACCATCACCACCTCGCCCTTGGGTTCGGTGCCGCCGAACTGCGCCTTCAGCTCCGCCAGCGTGCCGCGCAGGGTGGTCTCATAGCGTTTGCTCAGCTCACGGCTGATGCTGGCCTGCCGCCCCTCGCCGCAGACCAGGATGAGGTCGTCCAAGGTCGCCAGCAGGCGCTTGGAGGACTCGTAGAAGGCTACGGTGACCGGGCTTGCCGCAATCGCCCCCAAGCGCTCGCGCCGCTCCTTGCCCTTGCGCGGCAAGAAGCCCTCGAAGGCGAAGCGCGCCAGCGGCAGCCCCGAAAGCACCAGGGCCGGGATCAGCGCGGTAGGACCGGGCAGAACCTCGACCGCATGCCCCCCGTCTAGCGCCAGCCTGACGAGTTCGGCGCCGGGGTCGGAGACGCCCGGCGTGCCCGCGTCGGTGACGAAGGCGACCAGGCCGTGCTCGGCTAAGACAGCCGGGGCGCGCGCGAGGATGGTGTGCTGGTCGAGCCGCAAAAGGGGCTTGTCGATGGCGAAGTGCGTCAAGAGCTTGCGGCTGTGGCGGGTGTCCTCGGCCGCGACCACGTCGGCCCCGCGCAGCGTCTCGAGGGCGCGCAGGGTGATGTCCTGAAGGTTGCCGATAGGCGTCGGCACCAGCACCAGCCGCGCCACCCCTAGGCGGCGCTGGTCTTCAGGCCGGCCTTGGCGGTCTTGTCGGCCTTGAGGTCGGCCTTGAGGTCGGCCTTGAGGTCGCCCAGCCGCACCCTGGCCGGCCGCAGCGCGCGCTGCCGCAGCGCCGAGCGCAGCTTGGCCCGCAGATATTCGGCCTCGCCGATGGTGACGGTCACGACCGCCCCCTCAGGCAGTTCGGCGCCCTCGGGCAAGACGATGCGGCCGTGCTTGACGAGGCCCTTATAGGCGTGCATAGATACCTCCCAACATACTCCCCAGCATACTCCGGCCATTATACGTCTCCCGCCCAAGGGTATGATGGGATGCGCGAGGTGAAGGGTCATGTCCGAGCGCGAGCACATCTTCAGCGTCAGGGAGGAGGACGGTACCGTTGTTGAGAAGAAGGCCGTCGACAAGAAGCCGCAGGCGACCGGCCTCGAGGCGGTCCTGCTCGCGTCTGCGCCCGGGGCCTTGCGGCGCCTCGGCAAGGCGGTCAGGCTTGGCGTGCTGACGGGGCTGCTGGCTAACACCGCCGCCGCCCAACTCTGCACGGCCTGGAGCGAGGCCGTGACGCTGGGCCGCCTGGATGCGTCGCTGCTCCCCGAGGCCAGCGGCGTGGCCGCCTCGAGCCGCTTTCCTGGCCGCCTCTACCACGTCAACGACTCGGGGGACGGGCCGTTCTTCTACCTCACCGACATGGCCGGGGCGGCCACCGAAAGGGTGCGAATCCTGGCTTTCGACGCCCAGGGCGCCGATGTCGAGGACCTCTCGCTCGGGCCCTGCGGCAGTGATGGCGACGATCATGGTCAGGGAAATGACCAGGGAAATGACCAGAACAATGTCCAGGGCAGCTGCCTCTTTATCGCCGACATCGGCGATAATCTCATCACGCGGGAGACGCTTCAGGTTCTCGTCGTTCAAGAGGCAGTTGCCTACCACGGCTCCGCTCCGCTCCAGGGCCGGGTGACGCTCGCCTATCCCGACGGGCCGCACGACGCCGAGGGTTTCGCCGTCCACCCCAGTGGCGACTTCTACCTGCTCACCAAGGCGCGCGTGAGCGAGCTGAGAGCGGCGCCGGCCAGGCTCTACACGCTCTC
>JALZLY010000266.1 GCA_030858465.1 Deinococcota bacterium | reverse complement strand
GCTTTCTGGTATCGAGTCTGGCGTCTCAGATCTTGCACCTGCATAACCCCTTCTCCAAAAGGGCTTTCTCGAGCCATGCCAGAGGCAAAATGAGTTTGAAAATTGGCAAATTTAGGAGAAAATCCAGTAATCTCCCGCCATGCACCACCCAGAAGTGCTGCTTATGCACGGCTTTGAATAACTGCAAGATCTGAGATATCCTGAACCAGCGCTACGCCTACGATTTCAAAGACCGACGAAACCGGCAGCAGCCACTGCAATGCGGGCACACACCTCGAGGACTACGACGCCTAAACTGACATCTTGGCACCCGCGGACGGGCAAGTGGTCCGCGTGCGCGACTCTCTAACGGTGGGCGAGGGATGTATCGACTGGCTCAACCGAGCCTAAAGGCGAGAGCTGCCTCACCCGTCACACCTACGGGCTGACCGAGAGCTTTGCGCCCGAGGGGTTTCCCGACCTGGCGCGGAGGTGGCTGCCGGACGAGATTCTCGAGCTGCTGTGTTTCTTCCTCTTTTTGTGCCTTTTCCTGATGGGCGCTTTGTGCCCCGCAAGCTGCAGCTCGCCGGCAGGACTAGCGGGGCTTACATCGTCTTGGTGATCTTGCTCAGGTGCCTGGGCTTGTCGGGATCGAGCCGCTTGGACTGGGCCAGGTGCAGGGCCAGGAGCTGACCCGCCAAGACCTGCAAGAAGGCCTCGGTGGCGGGGTGGAGACCCTCGGGCAACGCGACGAGCGCTCCGGCATAAGCTTCGAGGGCTTGCGCGCCGCTGACGACGGTGAGGTCCGCCTCGAGCTCGCAGAGCCGCTCGGCTACCGCCAGGTTCGACTCGAGGCTGCCGTCCTGGGTGGCCAGCAGGATGACCGGATAGCGCGGGTCCACGGCGGCGATGGGGCCGTGCTGGAACTCGGCGCTCGAGAAGGCCTCGGCGTGGAGGTAGCTCGTCTCCTTGAGCTTGAGGGCCAGCTCCAAGGCCGGGCCGTAGGAGAGGCCGCGGCCGAGCACGTAGGCGTGCTCGGCGTGAGTGAGCCTGGTCGCCGCTCTCTCGACCGCGCTCTGGTCCCCTAGCAGCGCCCTCATCCTCTCGGGGACGGCCTGCAACGCCGTCAGCAAGCCGGCGTCTTCCGACCAGTGGGCGACCAAGAGCGCCAAGAGCATCATCTGGCTGCTGAAGGTCTTGCTGGCGGCGACGGCCTGCTCCTCGCCCGCCCTCTGCTCGAGGCTGAGGTCGGCGAGCCTGGAGAGCGAACTCTCGGGGTCGTTGCTGATGGCGACCGTCAGAGCGCCCGCCGCCTTGAGGGCGCGGAGCCCCTCGAGCACGTCGCTCGACTCGCCCGACTGGCTCACGCCGACGGCCAGGGCGCCCGCCGCCTTCATCTTGGCGGCGTAGACCGTCACCAGGCTGGGCGGCAGCGAGGCGAGCGGCAGGCCGAGGAAGCGGCCCGCCAGGTAGCCGAAAAAGGTCACGGCGTTGTCCGACGAGCCCCGCGCCAAGCTCATGATGAGCCCGCGGTCCTGCGCGCGCAGCACCTCAGCCGCGGCGATGACCTTGGCGTCCCCCAGGATTCGCGTCAGCACCTCGGGCTGCTCGCGGATCTCACGTTCGAACTGGGTCATGGGCTGGGTCATCTCTCCTCCAGGGCCTCGCGGACGCGGTTGCCGCAGCTCTGCAGCCGCGCCCGCGCCGCTTCCAGCGAATGGCCGCCCACGAGCATCACGGTGGCCGCGCGGATGTCCCAGGCTGTCTCCTCGAGCACTGCCCGCGCCCGGTCAAGGGGAGCGCCGCTGGCGTCGGCGACCATGAGCGCGGCGCGGCGCTTGAGCTTGTCGTTGACCGGCCGCATCCCCACCATGCGGTTGCCGTAGGCGCCGCCGAGCCGCACCAGAACCGCCGTCGAGAGCGCGCCCAAGGCGACCTTCTGCGCGGTGCCCGCCGCCAAGCGCGTCGAGCCCGCTAAGACCTCGGCTCCGGTATCTAAAAGGACGCCGATGTCGGCGACCATGAGCAGCGGCGCACCCACGTTGTTGGCGACGCCGATGGTCAAGGCGCCCCTTTCCCTGGCGGCGCGCAGGGCCGCTACGGTGTAAGGGGTGCGGCCGCTGGCGGCGACGCCGATGACGGCGTCGCCGGCGCCGAGCTCGAGCGCCCCGATCTCCCCCCTGGCCGCGTCCTCGTCGTCCTCGGCGCCTTCCTTGGCCCTGCTCCAGGCCTCGCCGCCGCCGGCCAACAGCACCTGACCGCCTTCCCAGCCGAAGGTCGGGTAGAGTTCGGCCGAATCGAGCAGGGCCAGCCTGCCCGAGGTGCCGGCGCCCACGTAGACGAGGCGGCCACCCGCCTCCAGACGGCCCTTAAGCGCCTCCGCTGCCCGCTCGAGCTGGGGCAGCGCCCGCTCCACCGCCCGCACCGCCCGGGCGCTGCTCGCCACCACCGCCTCCAGGATGCGCCCTGCCGGCCAGGCGTCCAGGTCCCGGTAGGCTTCGTTCATCGTTTCGGTGTTCACTGCAACTCCTTTTAGGATAGGACTGATTTAAGAGAGGACTGATTCCAGAGAGGACTGATTGCTGAGGGTTGGGTAAAGGCTTTTTCTCAGTCCTCAGTCCTCAGTACTGCCTTTAAGCTCGAGCGCCAGCCCGTACTTGTCGCCGCGGTAGGCGCTGCGGGCGTATTCGAAGGGCCGGTTGTCCCCGTCGAAGGTGACGCGCATGATGGCCAGGAGCGGCACGCCGCGGGCCAGGCCCAGCCTTCTGGCCTCGGCCGGCGTGGGCATGCGCGCGCTGACGACCTGGCGGGCGTGGTGCGGCTTGAGCCCGCAAGACTGCGCCAGGGTCTGATAGAGGCTGCCCGAGCGCTCGAGCGCCGCTAGGGGCAGCGCAAGCGCCGCCGGGCAGAGGTGCGATTCCTGGATGGCCAGGGGCTCGCCGTCGGCGGTGCGCAGCCGGGTGACGCGCAAGATGAGCTCGCCCGGCTCCAGCTCCAGGGCCGCCGCCGCCTGGGCGTCGGCCTCTATCCGCACCGCCTCCAGGAGCCGGCTGCCCGGCGTAAAGCCCAGCAGCCGCGCCTCGTCGGTGAAGCCGAGCACCCTATCCACGCTCTGCTCGAGGCGCCTGGCCAGCGCGTAGGTGCCCGAGCCGTGGCGCCGCTCGACCAGGCCGGCCGCGGCCAGCTCCTCTAAGGCCCGCCGCACCGTCATCCGCGAAAGGGCGAGCGAGTCGGCGAGTTCGCGCTCGGAGGGCAGCGCCTCGCCGGCGCGAATGCTGCCGCCCATGATGGCGCCGGCCAGACCGTTCTTGAGCTGGAGATAGGCCGGCGTGGGGCTCGTCTTGTCGACGGCGAACTTCACCCCGTCCTCACGTGAGCCCCATTGGTTGAGCCCGGTCCATTATTTGAGCCCGGTCATGGTGATGCCGCGGATAAAGTACTTCTGGCCGATCAAAAAGGCGATGATGACCGGCACCATGCTCATCACCAGGCCGGCGGTCAGCAGCGTCCACTCGGTGGTAAAGGCCTGCCGGAAGACGCTAAGGCCCACCGTCAGGGTGCGCATCTCCTGCGAGGAGGTGACGATTAAAGGGTAGAGAAACGAGTTCCAGAAGCTCATGAAGGTAAAGGTCCCCAGGGTCGCTAAGCTCGGGCCCGAGAGCGGCAGCATCACCCGCCAGAAGATCTGCCAGTGGTTGGCGCCGTCGAGCTTGGCGGCGTCCTCGAGCTCGTCGGGAACGGTCAGGAAAAACTGCCGCATGATAAAGACGCTAAAGGCCCCGAACAGCCCCGGCACGATAAGCGCCCAGTAGGAGTCGTACCAGCCGAAAACCCGCACGATGATGAAGAGCGGGATGATGGTGACCTGCGGCGGGATCATCATGGTCGCCAAGTAGAGCAAAAAGAGCCCATCGCGGCCCCAGAACTTGAGCCGCGCAAAGGCGTAGCCGGCCATCGCCCCGGTCAGCATCTGGCCCACGGTGGCGGCCAGGGCGACGACGAGCGAGTTGAAGAACCAGCGCGCGATCGGCACCCGGCTCACCACCGTCTGGTAGTTTTCAACGTGGAGGCGCTCGGGAATCCAGCGGATCGGCAGGGCGAACTCGCTGCCGGGCGCCTTGAGCGAGGTGGACAGCGTCCAGATCAAGGGAATCAGCATAAAGAGGGCGCCGATGAGCAGCAAAGCGTGGGCGGTGAGGGTGGGCAGCGGTTTAGAGCGCATAACGCACCTGTTGAACGTTTTTAATCCCCCCTAGCCCCCCTTGAAAAAGGGGGGGACACAGCTTGTAACCCCCCTTATCAAGGAGGCCATAGGCCCTATAACCCCCCTTATCAAGGGGGGCAGGGGGGATAGAAGATCGTGAGCCGGCTATAAAACAAAGGCAGTTGTCAGGCAAGCAAGGCGGGCTTTCGCCCGACCCCCGACCCCCGACCCCCGACCCCCGACCCCTACTCCTCATAGACCACCCACTTGCGCCGCGCGACCCACTGCAAGGCCGTCAGAGCGAAGAGGATCACAAAGACGATCCAGGCGATGGCCGAGCCGTAGCCCATCCGAAAGGGCGTGGCAAAGGCGCGCTCGTACATGTAGTAGACGAGCACCCGGGTGGCGCCGGCCGGGCCGCCCTCGGTCATGATAAAGGGCAGGGTGAAGACCTGGAAGGCGGCGATGAGCGCCAAGATGGTGTTCAGGAAGGTCGTCGGCGACAAGAGCGGCACGGTCACGTTCCAGAACTTGTACCAGGCGCCCGCCCCGTCGATGTCGGCGGCCTCGTAGTAGTGGCCGGGGATGGCCTGCAGGCCGGCTAAAAAGATGACCATGAAGAAGCCGACGTTGCTCCACACGTCGGTGATGATGATGGCGGGCATGGCCCAGACGCGGTCGCTGAGCCAGGCCGGACCCGAGACGCCGAAGAAGGCAAGAAACTGGTTGACCGGCCCGATGGTCGGGTTGAACATCCATCTCCACACCAGCGACACGGCCACGGCGCCCGAGATGATGGGCATGAAATAGGCGGCTCTATAGAGCGCGACGCCGCGCATGGGCCGGTTGAGGGCGATCGCCAGGAGCAGCGAGATGACGACGGTGAGCGGCACGCTCAAGCTCACGAAGTAGAGGGTGTTCCAAAAGCTCGTCCAGAAGCGGCGGTCCTGCCAGACGGCCTCGACGCCCGCGAAGTAACCCAGCAGCAGGAGGCTCAACAAGCCCAGGCCGGCGCCCCAGAGGGGGGTCACGCCGCGCCGGACGAACCAGAGAAGACCGCCCAGGCTGAGCAGCAGGAGCGGCAGGCGCCAGACGAGGTTCTTCTCGAGGCTCCAGCTCGCCTCGCGCCAGCCCAGGAGCTGCGCGTAGTTGTCGAACCCCAGCCAGTTGGCGCTGAGCGATTCCACCGTGAGCGGCGAGGCCAGCCGCCAGTCGGTCAGCGAGATGACCACCGACATGAGGATCGGCCCGGCCACGAAGACGAGAATGCCCAGGAGGCTCGGAGCCAGGAACAGCAGGGCCCAGAGCCAGTCGCTGCGGTGCCCGCGGCGCCCGCGGCGGGCGGGGGCAGGGGCGGAGGGGTTGCTTGTAGAGGATTGGACGGCCATAACGGTGGGGTTAGGGGTCGGGG
>JALZLY010000265.1 GCA_030858465.1 Deinococcota bacterium | reverse complement strand
GGTCTTCGGGGGCCGGGTCTTCAGGGGCCGGGTCTTCGGGGGCCGGGTCTTCAGGGGCCGGGTCTTCGGGGGCCGGGTCTTCGGGAGAGGGATCCTGGGGAGGCGACTCGTCCTCGAGCGGAGGCTCCGACGTAGGTGGCTGGGAAACGGGTGGCTGGGAAACGGGTGGCTGGCCGGTCCCGCAAGCTGTCAGGGCAAAGCCGAAGAGCGCGGCGAGCAAAAGGATCAAGAGCGTGCGTCTGTGGTTGGGATTGACCATAGCGGGCCTCCTGGAGGGTTTCCGAACGAATGACGGCTTGAACACGGGAATCCAACCATTCTGGACGTGCGGCAGGCACTGCGCCCAAAGCTCGAGGCTGCCTCAAGAGCACGGCCAAATCCACGCCGGAGCGCCGTTTCTCGCGCTCCTTCGTTCCCGACAGTGTAGCAGACCCTTCCCGGACGTCCTGCTCAAAAGCTCACCGCATCCCCACCGGCGGCATAAAAGCCACAGCATCGACGGCTAGACCGGGCTGGCGCTGCTGCCCGCCAAGGGAACCGCCGGCCCCGTGCTCATCAGATAGGTCTCGTCGCCCACCTGCACCGGACAGTTGGGGCCGGTCTGGACGATGAAGAGCTGCTGCGCCTCGCCGCCCAGCGAGCGGCAGCCGTAGGTGAGGTCGTGGCCCTTGAAGTCGCGGCTCTCGACCCGCACCGCCACGCCGTGACGGTCGTCGAAGGCGAGGTCTTCGGGTCGCAGCGACAGCAGGACGCCGCCCTCGGAGGGCTGAGTCACCGGCAGGGGTCCGAGCAGGGTCTCGGCCACGCCGCCGCGGCCGACGCCGCGAATCAGGTTGGTGGTGCCCAAGAAGCTCGCCACGAAGGCGGTGCGCGGCCTCAGGTAGACCGTCTCGGGCAGGCCGACCTGCTCCAAGTGCCCCATGCGCATGACCGCGATCCGGTCGGCGAAGGTCATCGCCTCTTCCTGGTCGTGGGTGACGAAGATGGTGGTGGCGCCGCTCCTCTTGAGGATGCGCCGCACCTCCTCGCGGGTGCTGCCGCGCAGCGCGGCGTCTAAGTTGCTGAAGGGCTCGTCGAGCAAGATGACGGCGGGCTCGGGCGCGAGCGCCCTGGCCAGAGCCACGCGCTGCTGCTGTCCGCCTGAAAGCTGGTGCGGGTAGCGGCGGCTGAAGATCTTCAGGCCGACGAGGTCGAGGACCTCTTGGGTGCGCTCGGCTCGAGCCCTGCGCGGTAGCCGTGAGAGCCCGAAGGCCACATTCTGCGTCACGTCCAGGTGCGGAAAGAGCGCGTAGTCCTGAAAGACGAAGCCGATCTTGCGCCTTTCCGGCTGGAGGCCCCGCCGCGCACTCGCCACCTCGCGCCCGGCTATGACGATGCGGCCGCCGTCGGGCGACTCGAAGCCGGCGATGGTGCGCAGGAGCGTCGTCTTGCCGCAGCCGCTCGGACCCAGAAGCGCGATGATCTCGCCGCGGTGGACCGACAGGCTGAAGTCTTCCACCGCGGGGTTGCCGAGGTCGCCGTAAGCCTTGCTGAGGCCCTCGAGCCGCACCACCACCTCGGGCCTCTCCGGGGTCTGGCTCCGCGGGCTCGGTGCGGCGGCTGAGCGTGGAGCGGATAGGCTGGGCGTAGGCATGAGCGTAGACATAGGAAAAGGCGCCTGAGCGCACGCTTTTCACTATAACAAAATCTTGAGTGCTTTAGTAGGATATGACGACGAGACATGCTGTCTGTTAGCTGTCTGTCTGGTGGCTCGCGACTTACCCTGCGGTTTCAGCCGCCCCTCGAGAGGAGCACCCCAGGCTCCTCCGCGCGCGGCAACTACGCGCGTGGCGCCAAGAGTTGGCGCGCGAGTAACCCACTCAGCCCAGCCATGTCAGCCCAAGCCCAGGCATATCAGCCCAGCCGTTTCACCAGGTCGGCGGCGATGGCCTGGGCGCCGCCCGGCCGTCCCATCCGCTCGCGGCCGTCGGCGGCGGCCTGCTCGTAGCGCTCCTGGTCCTCCCACAAGCTCCTCAGGGCCGTGGCGATGGCCGCGGGCTCCGGCGCGGCCAGGCTCAGGGCCCGGCCGAGGAGGCGCCGCTGGTTGCGCAGATAGCTGGCCGTGTAGAGCGGCGGCACCGCGAAGGCCAGCACCGGCAGGCCCAGCGAGGCGGCCTGCTCGTTGGCGGTGCCGGCCGTGCCCAGGACCAGGTCGCTCGAGGCCAGGACGTCCGCGAAGCGGCCGCGCAGCAAGTAGACGCGCCCCTCGCCCCGCTCGAGCCGGCCCACCTCCCCCTCCTCCCGCACCGGCCCCTCCTGCACCGGCACGGCGCGAAACGTCCAGCCGGGCGGCCAGTTCGCGGGCAGGGTGCCTCC
>JALZLY010000264.1 GCA_030858465.1 Deinococcota bacterium | reverse complement strand
TAGGGAAAGTTGTAGTCAAACATGCGTCACCTCAAAAGGAAAAAAGGAAAATGCCGACGAGGCCACCCGCGACGATGAGCAAGGCAGGGTGAACGTCAAACCTAATGGTTAGAAAGAAGGCGACGGCGGCTAAGAGCCACAACTCCCAGTTCGCCCGCCAGTTCGGCAGGGTCCCGAGCGCGGTGGGCGCAAAGTCCCAGACGACGAGAAGCAAAAGTGCGATAACAACCGGGCGCACGCCCTTTAAAAACCGCTTCATCGCGGCGTGCTCGCGGTAGCGCGCATAAAACGAGGCGAGAGCGATCATGGCGATAATGGTAGGCACGGTGATGCCGATTAAACCCATCGCCGCGCCGGGAACCCCCGCTATCTGATAGCCCACGTAGCCTGCCAATTTGGTGGCGATCGGTCCGGGCAGGGCGTTGCCGAAGGCAAAAGCGTCAAGAAACTCCTCGCGGCTCAGCCAGCCACGCACATCGACGACCTCCACCTGGATAAGGGGAATCATCGCGGGTCCGCCGCCAAAGCCAAAGACCCCCACCTTGGTGTATGAGTAGAGAAGCTCGAGCAGTTTCATTGTTTGTTTTTTACCACTCTGAAGAGATGAGACTTGGGAAAGAGGTGATTGTCAGAGCCTCCTCAGTCTCGCGGATCGAGCGCGTCGCGCAGGCCGTCACCAAAGAGGTTGAAGGCCAAGACTGTCACG
Organism: Deinococcota bacterium; assembly: GCA_030858465.1. NCBI lineage: Bacteria > Thermotogati > Deinococcota > Deinococcota bacterium. The sequence goes on along the minus strand of JALZLY010000264.1, from coordinate 4,363 downwards.
AAGATGCTGAGGCCTGGCCAGGTCGCCATCCAGGGGGCTTGAGAGAGGAAGTTTTTGGCGGTGTTGAGCATGCCGCCCCAGCTCGGCAGGGGCGGCTGCACGCCCAGGCCCAAGAAGCTCAGCGCCGACTCGGCGATGATCGCCTCGGCGATCGCCAGGGTGGACTGCACCAGGATAGGCGCTAGCGCGTTGGGCAGGATGTAGTGAGCGATAATGCGCGCGTCTCCCGCCCCTATCGCCCTCGCCGACTCGACGTATTCCCTCGAGCGCACGCTCAAGACCTGCCCCCTGGTGAGGCGGGTAAAGACAGGTGCCGTGGCCAGGCCGATGGCGATGGTGGCATTGGTCAGGCTGGGACCCAGTGAAGCCGCTAGAGCGATGGCCAGGATGAGAAAGGGAAAGGCCAGCGCCGCGTCGGTTATGCGCATGATCACTTCGTCGACGCGGCCCCCGTAGTAGCCGGAGATGAGCCCCAGAGGCACCCCAACGAACAGGGCGATGACGACCGCGGCGATGCCCACCATCAGGCTGGCGCGAGCGCCGTAGACGACCCTCGAGAGGATGTCGCGGCCGTTTTCGTCGGTGCCCATGAGGTGTTCGGCGCCGGGAGCCTGACGAATCGCCGACCAGTCCGTCGCCGTCGGGTCGTAGGGCGCCAGGAGCGGCGCAAACACGGCCACCGCCGCCAGCAGCACGATAAACACCAGCGCCGCCACCGCCGTCGGACGCCTCAAAAAATGTCTGAGAGCGCGGCTCTTGATCCTGGAGGGGCGTGCTTGGGCGGTACGGGCCCGCGCCGTACCGATCACTGGCTACCGCCCACCTGAATGCGCGGGTCGATCACCGCATAGGTGATATCGACGAGAAAGTTGATGGCGATATACATGGTCGCGGTAAAGAGCACCACGCCTTGGACCACCGCGTAGTCGCGGTTGAAGACGGCGTCGACGATCAGCCTGCCGAAGCCGGGAATGCTGAAGACCTGCTCGGTGAGCACCGCGCCGCTGAAGAGCGCGCCCATCTGCAGGCCGATGATGGTGATCACCGGGATCAGGCCGTTGCGCAGGGCGTGGCGCAAGACGACCGTGCTCGGACGCAGCCCCTTGGCGGCAGCCGTGCGCACATAGTCCTGCTTCAAGACCTCGAGCATGGCGCTGCGCGTCTGCCGCATCAAGACCGCCGCCAACCCGGTGCCCAAGACCAGGGCGGGCATGATCATCCGCCGTATGTTCTCTACAGGGTCCTCGGCGAAGCTGACGTAGCCCGAGGCCGGCAAGAGCCTGAGCTGCACCGAAACGAGCAAGATCATCATGATGCCCAGCCAGAAGTTGGGCACCGACAGGCCGGTCAAGGCAAAGAGCGTGCTAGCGTGGTCGGCCAGGCTGCCCCGGCGCACCGCCGCGATCACCCCCGCGGGAATGGCGATGGCAATCGCCACGATGATGCTCATCACGCCCAGCTGGACGGTCACCGGCAGCTTCTCGAAGATCAGCTCAGTGACGGGCTGGCGGGTACGGATGGACTCGCCCAAATTGCCCTGCACCACCTGCAGGAGCCAGGCGCCGTACTGCACCGGGACGGGGTCGTTGAGCCGGTAGCGGTCGCGGATGAACTCGAGCACCGCCGGGTCGCGCTCTTCTCCCGCCAGGGCCAGCGCCGGGTCACCGGGCAAGAGGCGCTGAATGCCAAAGACCATCACCGTGACGATGAGCAGGGTCGGTATGGCGGTCAGCAGGCGCTTGACGATAAACTGCAGCAACATGAACGTCCCCTAGGGGTTGAGGCTCTCGAGCGCTGAAGGGACGGCTGGATGGGTACGCGACCCAATCCAGCCATCCTCAGAGAGCTTAGCCGACGCTGACGCCCTTGAGGCGAATCAGCCCGTCGGGATAGGCCTGGAAACCTTCCAGGCGGTTGCTGTGGGGAAAGAACAGGTTCTGGTGGAAGAGGTAGATGATGCTGCGCGCGGGCAAGTAGATGAGCGCGGCGTCGCGGTAGGCCTCATGGCGCTCCTCAAAAGCAGTGACGGTGCGGGCCCTGTTCAGCAGGCGGTCGACTTCCTCATCGCAGTAGCCCGACTGGTTGAGGCTGCCTTCGCAGGTGTGGTACTGGTGGATGTTGCCGTCCGGATCGAGGCGCCCCGACCAGCCCACCTGAAAGGCGTCGTACTGGCCTTCCTCCTGAAGGTTGAGGGCGCTGGCAAACTCGGTCGGACGTAAACTCACGTCAAACCCCGCCTCGGAGACCATAGCCTGGATCACCTCACCCGTCTGAACGCTGATAGGACTGTTGGCGACCATGAGCTCCACGGCCACCCGCTCGTGGCCCGCCTCGCTCAAGAGCTCGCGGGCGCGCGCGGCGTCGCGCTCCAAAACGGGATAGTCTTCGATGTACCAAGGGCTCGAGGGCGGCACGGGCTGGTTGCCGACGATGAACTCGCCGTCGTTGACAACCTGGTTGAGGGCCACGCGGTCGATAGCCAGATCGAAGGCCTCGCGCACGCGCGGGTCCTGCGAGAGCGGGTGGTCGCGCGGCTCGGGATTGGCGAGGTTGATGGTGACGCCCTGATAACCCAGGCTGGGTACCGAGGGCAGCTCGAGGTTGGGGTCGTTCCTGACGGTATTGAGATCGGTGGGTGCGGGGCGCTCCAAGATGTCCAGGTCGCCCGACTGCAAGTTGGCTAAGCGCACGCTGGCGTCGGGGATGGGCAGGAAGACGACGCGGTCGATCAGGACGTTTTCGGCGTCCCAGTAGTCGGCAAAACGCGCAAGCTCGATGCGGTCTTGGGCGACGCGGCGCACAAAGGAGAAGGGCCCGGAGCAGACCGGGTTGTTGCCGAACCCTTCGCCGCTTTCCTCCGCGGCGGTAGGCGAGATCATCATACCCGCGCGGTCGGAGAGTTGGGCGATGAGTGGCGTAAAGGGCTCGGAAAGGTTGACCTGCACCGTAAATTCACCCGTCACCTCGACCGAGTCGATCTGCTGGATCTCGCTGCGACGGTTCGAGCCGGGAAGGTTGAGCGAGCGCTCGAGGTTGTACTTGACCGCCTCGGCGTCTAGGGGCGTGCCGTCATGAAACACCACACCTTCACGAATGCCGAGCGTGAGCGTCAGCCCGTCCTCCGAGATGCTGTGCTCCGTGGCCAGCTGCGGGACGATCTCGAGGTCCGTGGTGATCTCGAAGAGCTTGTCGCAAAGGCTCGCAAAGACGATGCGGCCGACATAGGTGCGCGCCAAGTCCGGATCGAGAATATCGGGGTCTTCAGCCAGGCCGATGCGCACGGTCGACTGGGCCACAGCGAAGCCGGTGAGCAAGACGAGTACCGTGATGAGACAGCGCAGTTGTTTCACTGACCTTACCTCCTCAAATCAACTACAGTGCTGAACTATAGTGCTGATCGTGTTATGCCACAGGCAGAACAGGCAGCAATAGTTTGACTGCATGCGCAAACTTTACGTCAAGTAACCGCGCAATGTCAACACTTTCTCTTGATTTTTTGCGCAAGTCTTAATATCATAGCTTGACAAGCCCGCCAGACGGCGAACACATCAAGGTGGTAGGCACAGTAAGGCGGTAGACATATTAGATGAAACTCGACGCGCTCGACCAAAGGATCATCATTGCCCTTGAAGACGATGGCCGCAAACCCTTCCGGGAGATCGGCAGAGAGCTCGGGGTAGCCGAGGCGACCGTCCGAACTCGAGTGAACCGGCTGCTGGAGGCCGGCCTCATCCACATCACCGCCGTCGGCGACCCGCTCAAGCTGGGCGTGGAGGTGATGGCGCTTGTCCTGATCAAGGTGAGGCCTGGCGCAGTGCAAGAAACTGCCGAGGCTCTAGCGGGTTATTCCAACGTTCGCTTTGTGGCCACCTCGTTCGGCTCGGCCGACATCATCATTCAAACCCTGCACCCCCACCTGCAAAGCCTCCACACCTTTGTTTCACAAGAGTTGCCCCGAGCTGCTCCGCACATCACCAACACCGAAACCTTTCAGCTAGCGCAGAAGGTAAAGAGCACCTGGAACTGGCGGACCTGGTTTGAGCAGCAAGGGAGTTTGGGGGAAGTGCAGCATGCCTAGATCTACAAAACCATTCACAGCGATCACTATCACTACGACTAGGACAACACCGTCACGCCGGTTGTGGAAGTTCTCCCCGGCAACGCCGTGAGCTTCAGTGAGTGCGCCCGGCCGGGCGCACCAACAAAAAAAGCACCCCCAAAGGGGTGCTTTTAAGGTCATGATTATCCAGTTATAGACGCCTGCTGTGTGACTCCTTAGAAAGGAGGTGATCCAACCGCACCTTCCGGTACAGTTACCTTGTTACGACTTAACCCCAGTCATGAGTCACACCTTAAACACAAA
>JALZLY010000263.1 GCA_030858465.1 Deinococcota bacterium | reverse complement strand
GATAGGCCGTCGCTACCCGGTAGAAGCGGGTCGTCCCAGCTTTGGCTTCTCCCCGGCAGGTCAGCTCATCCTCTTGGCCATAGAAGGGTTGGTCGTGCAGATCCACAGTGTAGGGCCACTAGGCCCCCGCTAGTGCGGGTACTACGGCCACTTCAGCCGCCGCGCGTCTAGCCTTGCGTGGTAGCCCATCGTGCAGGGCACCGTTCACGCTTGCTTCGAGTTCAAAGTGCCCTGTGAAACGGGTATCCAAGTTGCCTACCGACAGCTGTGCGTTCAGCTGTTCCCGCACCGTGTTGCTGCTGATGTCGACATCAAGATCCTGGCAGCTTGCGTGGGTCGACCTACCCGTCACGGCTGCGTGTGTGATGATCTCCAGGATCACCTTGTTGTTGGCTTTGTAGCCGCAGACGTCAATGGGAAGATGGTCTTGCAGGCGCTCGACGGTTGCTGCTCGTGTCGTCTCGTCATTGAGGATGGTAGCCTCAGTTGAGGGCGTGCTCTGGGTCTTTTCCATCCCTAAGCGTAACGCCCTCTCTCCATCGAGTTCAAATAGCCAATCTGTGATCTACTGAGACTGTGACTTTCTTGTCCGTGCAGCGATGGACGTGCGGGAGCAGGTTGGCCTTGTCGGCGTGCTTGACGACTCGCAGTCTTACCTTGCTTGTCTCTCGCCCCACTGTACCTACGATAGGCGGCCGGTCGTTCTCGTAGCTGCCGTGCCCCCGCCGCTTGTTGGCGCGCCTTCTGGGCGGGTCAGCAGGGTCTTGGTGCCGCTCTCCTTTTTTCCCCCGCGTTCTGGTACATCTCATCAGTCTCGGCGTGCTCGTCCTGAAGCAGAGTATCGGGTTGGAGTCCTTTGGCATTCTCCTGCAGCTGTTTTCGCACCTCATGTACAGTCGTGCGGCTCAGGCAGAGTTCATCGGCCAGCTCGGCGCTCGACTCACCCTTGCAGACGCCTCTAAGCAGCATCACCACTTGGACGGGACGCAAGTGCTTCTTCTCGAAGACCGTCTTGCTATAGAGGTTGTAGGTCTTGTCGCAGTGACAGCAGCGGTAGACGCGCAATCGGCTCGTTTCGGTGGTGCGGAAGTGCCTGGCTTCATCACTGCTGCAGTTGGGGCACTTCAGTCCTTCAGGGTGGAAATGCTCCTCAATCCACCTGCGGCTCTCCTGGTCGTCCAACAGCTCAGTAATCGGAAATCGCATGGCTTCACCCTAGCCCATCATCCCTCTGCACTTTGTTCATACATGAGCCAAGCTTGAAAGTTCTCTCGTTGACCAGCGTTTGGCATGGCTTGCTTGAGATTGTAAACTAGTTGTCGAGCTAGGTTGAGTTGGTTCATACCCTTTTTTAAGGGGCGACCTAGCTCGCTTTCAAGCTCCCTATACACCTTGCTGCATAACTGCAAGATCTAAGTATAATGAACCTAAAGCTACCCAGGAGATTCTCCTTGATTTCCTCCCACAACCTACCCTTGCCGCGCATACCGCTCATCGGGCGGGAACGGGAGTTTGGTGCCGCGCGCGAGCTTCTGCTTTGCAGAGATGTTGGGCTGGTCACGCTAACGGGTGCTGGCGGCATCGGCAAGACACGCCTGGGGATTCAAGTGGCAACGAGTCTCCAAAGCGACGGTCATCACTTCCCCGATGGCATCGCGTTCGTGGCTTTGGCCTCGCTACAAGATCCTTCCCTGGTCGCGCCCACCGTTGCCCAGACGCTCGGTATTCGCGACATCGCCGGCATGCCCCTGATAGAAGCCATAAAGCAGCATCTAAGCGGGAGCCACATGCTCCTCCTGCTCGACAATTTTGAACACGTCATCCCGGCCGCTCAGCTGCTCGCCGAATTGCTGTCCTTTTGCCCAAACCTCAAACTGCTCGTAACTAGCCGGGAGGTTCTCCGCATCACAGGCGAGCATGTCCTCCCAGTCACTCCCCTGGCAATACCCCAAAACGGCCAGCTGTCGTCGCTCGAGCAACTTGCCCAGTACGCCTCCATCCGTCTCTTTACCGAGCGTGCTCGGGCCGTTAACCCTAACTTCAGCTTGACCTCCGAAAACGCCACGGATGTGGTGGAGCTCTGCCGCTGCTTGGACGGGCTGCCGCTCGCCATCGAATTGGCCGCGGCCCGGATTGCCGTCCTCGCCCCACGACAGGTGCTTGAGCGCCTACAAGACAGGCTGACGCTGTTGTCTGGCGGCGCATCGGATTTACCTGTGCGGCTGCGGACGCTCACCAACACCATCGACTGGAGCTACAACCTCCTACCCATTGAGGAGCAAAAGGTCTTCACGGCACTCTCCGTCTTCGCCGGAAGCTGGACCCTCGAAGCTGCGGAAGCCATTTGCAACTGTGACGAAACGATGACCGGGGAGGTACTCGAGCTCCTCACCCGTCTCGTCGACAAATCCCTGGTGGTAACGGAAACGCATCCCGCCCGAGTGCGCTTCCGGCTGCTCGAGACGATCCGGCAGTACGCTCTGGAGAAACTTAGGGCAATACCTTTGGAGGAGCGGCAGGTACGCGACCGCCACGCGGAGTATTACCTCTCGGCTCTTGCTGGACGCGAAGAAGGACTCAAGGGACACCGGCAGCAGCAGGCGTTGGAGGAGGTAGCCGCGGAGCTGGAGGACATCCGGACGGCCTGGTATTGGGCAGCAGAGCAGGAGAGGCCACAACTGATTGCGGCATCAGTCGATGCTCTTTGGCTCTTCTCTGCAGGCCGAGGGAATCACCATGAAGCCAGCATCATTTTCGGCAAGGCAGTAGCGGCCCTAGCACAGGCGCACACCACTGAGCAAAAGGTCGCGCTTGGGAAGGTGCTGAGGGGAGAGGGATCGGCCTGCTTTCGCCTCGGTTTCTACGATCGTGCCAGGGACCTTCTCGAAAGGAGCATCGGGCTGTTTCGAAAGCTCCACCTGGCACGAGAAACCGGCTTTTCATTGAACCAGCTTGCTGCCACAGTGCACCTCCAGGGGAACTATCAGAAGGAGCGGCAACTCCTCCAAGAGAGCATCGCCCTCTGCCGCGAGGCAGGCGACCGCTGGCTCATGGCTTACTCCCTCAACGACCTCGGCCACATCAGCTATCTCCATGGTGACCACGGCGAGGCCGAACGGTGCTCGCGGGAGAGTCTGACGACATTCAGGCAGCTCGGCGACCAGCGTGGGATTGCCTTCGCTCTCCACAACCTGGGCATGATTGCTACCCATCTCGGTCATGATCGTGAAGCCACACACCTCCATCTGGAAAGCCTCGCGTTGCGCCGCTCCCATGACGATACCTGGGGTGTTGCCTCTTCGCTCTTGCAACTAGGCCTCATCGCCCGCCTAAGAAACGACGAGTCTAAGGCAAAAGACTGCTTCCTTGAAGCCTTGCGAGCGGCAATTGGCGTACGAGCCCTTCCTCTGGTGCTCGAGCTGCTGGTCGAGCTGGCGGCACTGATGCTGCCAGGAGGGAAGCACGCAAGAGCGCTCCACCTCCTCACCCAGGCGCTGCATCACCCGGCAACTCGCCTGGAGACGCGGGAGAAGGCGAGGAAGTTCATGGCGGAGCTGGGAGCTCGAGCGGAAGAGGCCCCGGTAGGACGTGGTGAAGACGCATTCGAAGAGGTGATAGAGCAGGCTCTGGCCCTCACGCACGTTTCACTGCCTGCCACCTCAACGGCGCCTGCCAAGGCGCCTGATCAGCGCGACCACAACACACTAACCCCTCGTGAACGTGAGGTGCTGCTCCTCATCGCCAGCGGCAAAAGCAACCAGGAGATCGCCAGCGACCTCCACTTGAGCATCCGCACCGTCGAACGCCACATCTCGACGATCTACGACAAGATTGGGGCCTCCGGCCGGGCTGCGAGAGCGATGGTAACGGCGTACGCCTTCAGACACGACCTCATCTAAACCACAGCCCATCTAAACCGCAGCCTACGTGTTGGCCGCCACCTCCGGCCTGCACGCGTGGCGAGGAATTACGTGTGGGCACGCATGACAAACGAGCCCGGGCGCCCTACCATGCACCTACCGGGCTATGCGCCGGACGCTCGTGGCTAGTCCCACCGGCACCCGGCGAACGGCCCGGCCCAGCCTCAAAGCCTCACCGTCAAGCACGGAGAAAGGAGCTACAGGTGCGAGCACGCGAGCCTAGTTATTCAGGACAGGTCGAGAGCCGTGGCGTGAAGATCTCCTTTGAAGTCTTTGGGCACGCGGAACCGACGCTCCTACTGCTACCCACCTGGACGATTATTCACGCCCGCTCCTGGAAGATGCAGGTTCCCTTTCTGGCCGAGCATCACCGGGTGGTCACCTACGACGGTCCCGGCAACGGTCGCTCCGACCGGCCACAGACGCCCGATGCCTATAGCCAGGAGGCGCAGGTCGCCCACGCGCTTGCCGTGTTGGACGCTACAGGTACGGAGCGGGCGGTACTGATTTCACTCTCACGCGCCGCCAACTGGGCACTCGAGCTCCTCGCCGAACACCCCGAGCGGGTGCACGCAGGGGTATTTATCGGCCCGGCCACTCAAATTACCCCTGGGCATTCCAGTCGCCAAGAAGCGATGGCGGCCTTTGACAACGTTACCGGACGTAGCGACGGCTGGTGGAAGTACAACCGCCACTATTGGCTCGAGCACTACGAGGACTTCTTGTGGTTCTTCTTTAGTCAGGTGTTCACCGAACCCCACTCCACGAAACCCATTCAGGACTGCGTGAGCTGGGGGCTGGAGACGACCCCGGAGGTCCTTGTGGCTGAGGCGGAGACACCCTATCCGGACCGCGAACAGCTCCTTAGGTGGTGCCGGAAGATCCGCTGCCCGGTGCTGGTGGTTCATGGCAGCGAGGACGCCGTCATCCCCTTGGAACGAGGTCGGGCGCTGGCCGAGGCCAGCGGCGGCGCCCTCGTCACCCTGGAAGGCTCCGGACACGCCCCTCACGTGCGTGATGCCGCGGCGTTCAATCTTCTCGTGCAACGGTTCATTGCGCCACTACTACCCACGGCGCCAAAGGCATCAGCCTGGCAGCGTGCCCTTGAGCGTCCCAGGCGGGCGCTGTTCATTTCCAGCCCCATCGGCCTGGGCCATATTCAGCGCGACCTCGCCATCGCGCGTGAACTCCGCCAGCTCGTGCCCGATCTGGAAATTCACTGGTGGGCCCAGCACCCGGTCACGCGGGTGCTCGAGGAGGCCGGCGAGTTCGTCCACCCGGTGAGTTACCGCATGGCTTCAGAGTCACGGCATTGGGAAGAGGAAGCGTCGGAACACGAGCTTCATGCCTTCTACGCCTTTCGCCGAATGGACGAGATCTTCCTTTACAACTTTATGCTCTTTCACAACCTCGTCCGAAGCGAACGTTACGATCTGTGGATCGGCGATGAGTCGTGGGAGGTCGACTACTACCTCCACGAGAATCCTGAACTCAAGACAGCACCGTACGTCTTTCTTACGGACGTTATCGGCTTTTTGCCGGTCGACCCCGAGAACGACCCGCGTGAAGCGAGCATCACCGCTGACTACAACGCCGAGATGATCGCTCAGCGGGCACGATATCCGTACCTTCGGGACCTGTCGCTTTACGTAGGTGAGTACGAGGACCTGCCGGACACCACGTTTGGGCCTGGACTGCCGAAGATCCAGGAGTGGGCCAGAGAGTGGTTCGAGGCGGTGGGTTATGTCCTACCGTTCGACCCTAGCGCATACAGGGACACGGCGGCCCTCAGACAGCGCCTGGGGTACGCCCCTGACAGTCCACTCGTGTTTGCAGCGGTCGGCGGCACGGCCGTCGGGCGCTCGCTCCTGCAGAGGACGGCAGAAGCGTTCGCGCTCTTGCGAGGCCGTATTCCCGCCGCACGCATGGTTATGGTGACAGGTCCCCGCATCGATCCCGCTGAACTACCCGAGGTTGCAGGGCTCGAGAAGCATCCTTACGTCCACAACCTCTTCGAGCACCTCGCCTGCTGCGGCGCGGCGGTCGTCCAGGGCGGCCTCAGCACCACGATGGAGCTCGTCGCCACCAAGCGGCCCTTCGTCTACTTCCCCTTGCGCAAGCACTGGGAGCAAATGCATCACGTCGCCTACCGGCTCGACCGGTATCGGGGCGGAACGCGCCTCGACTTCACGAGCACGACCAGCGAAACGCTGGCTGAAGGGCTCGAGCATGCCCTAAACCAACCTGTTGAGTATCGAGACGTTCCAGCAGGCGCTGCTCGGCGTGCGGCAACACGCATTGCCAGCCTGCTGTCACGTTCTTGGTGAAGGAGGCGGTGAGGGATTATGAGGATGCGGTAGCAGCACGACAAGAGCGTTCCGGAACCACGACGAGGCTCCGGAGACGGACGACGAAAGGATAGTTCCAGTCAACGAAGGAGATATAAGGTGAAGACCTTATGCAGATCAATCATGCTAATTCATTCCCATCCAAGGGTTGAGGAAGTACACCGCCTAACCGGCAGAGCAGAAAGGAATATCATGTTCAAAAACATCAGCAAGTCATTTTCCGCCGCTACGCTTGTCGCTCTTGTTGCGATCATTGCCGCTGCCCTCTTTAGTTACGGCGCGAGCCAGCCACTCAATACTGCATCAACCGCCAGCAGCGACGCGCACACGCAGAGGCCGGGCCTCCTCCTGGTGGACTACCGCAACTTAGGCGAAGGTCCGGATGGGGTGGCCCTCATCGACCTTGACCCTGAGTCAGCGCAGTTCGGGGAGATCATTCAGAACGTCGAGATAGGCGTGGGTGTCTTACCGCACCACCTTTACTTCAATCATGACCAGAGCAAGCTCTACACCACCGCATTGGGAGGCGAGCACCTTTACGAGATCTTCCTTGAGCACGGCCCTGACGGCACCCCGGTAATCACTTCCATTGAGCCCATCGACACCGGCGAGAACATCGTAGGCGAAGACATTTACTTCACACGAGACGGCAGTCGCTTCTATATGACCTTCTTGGGTGGTCAGGGTGGCGACCAGGGAGGCTCTGTTGGGGTGTTCGATGCGCAGTCCAACGAGCTCATCACATCCATTACCGCGCCCGTCCCGGAGGACCCCGCCTCTGGACAACCATTCCTTATGTACACACATGGCATTTCTGCCAATGAAGACCTTGGTCTGCTCATGGTGACCTCCACCATTCATCCTGATCTAGCTACCGGTGCCGGCAACACGGTTACGTTTATTGATCTTGAGACGAACGAGTTGATCAAGACTCAGCTCGTCGGTGAGAGTTATGAAGAAATTAGTGCGCCTGTCGAAGTGCTGATGCTCCGCGACGAGTTGCCCCCTTACGCGCTCACAACCACGATGCTCGGCGGTGATATCTGGATTGCTGCGTATGATGAGAGCACGCAGAGTTACGGCGAATTCCAAAAGGCCATCGAGGGCGACGACTTCGGCTTGAGCTGGCCGCTTGAGTTGTACATCCACACCAATCAACTGAGCGAAACGGAACTCTACGTCAGCTTTGGTAAACCTGGTACCGTCCACGTCTATAGCTTCGAGAACCTGCCGGAACTGACCCTGAAGCGGTCACTTCCTGCTGCTGCCGGTGCCCACCACATGGTGTTTTTCACCACAGCGTCAGGACGTGAAGTGATGGTGATTCAGAATAACCTACTGAACCTCGATGAGCTCAATGATGGCAGCCTCATGGTGGTGGATATCCATACAGGTGACGTGCTCGCGACACTCGACCTTGCAGGTGAGCATGGCCTCATGCCGGAATCGATCGAGTCGGCCTACGGACATGGGCACGACTATCACCACTGAACGTGCTTAGGTAGGGGCATAAAACAGCAAGACCTACGTCTGCTCAGTAGGTCTTGTTTCTCGTGAAAGGGATGATCCACTTATGAATGCACAAACTGCGGAATCGCTGCTGATGTTCTCTGAACAAGCTCGCCCTGGCCTGAGTGGTCTCGATGTGAAAACCCTACTTGGGCAGCTCGAACACCAGTACAGCGAGCTAATCGCGGCACTCGAATGGTTCATTGAGCAAGGGCACACAGACAAGGCACTCCGTCTCGTCATCGCTCTGGCTCCCTTCTGGATGATGACAAAGCGGTTGGTTGAGGGCTCCGCATGGTTCGATCATGTCCTTGAGTAGCCCCGTGGCGATGACACTCACCGCGGCCGCGCCTGCTTCGAGGTAGGGCTGCTGGCCTTCTGGCAGGTTGACACTCCCCACGGCTAAAGCCGGGGGATTCTCTTTCTCCCTACAGCGACCCACTAGGGCCGCTTTCGGTTACGGAGCTTAGGGGTGTGCCATGCACCCCGCCCGTTGGAACCTCAAGAACCAAC
>JALZLY010000262.1 GCA_030858465.1 Deinococcota bacterium | reverse complement strand
GTTTCAAGACGTCAACCCGCTGCAAGGGCAGTTTTTCGAGCGGCTCGAGGCGGGCGGCCTGGGGCTCGAGGTGGTGGGCGACCCCAAGCAGTCCATCTACGCCTTCAGGCACGCCGACGTGTCGGTCTTTCGCCGCGCCCTGGCCGACGGCGAACGCCAGCCGCCGCTCGCCCAGTCGCGCCGCCACGCCGGGGTCATCCTGCGCTTTTTGAACCGCATGACGGGGACCTTCGCCGAGCGCGGCTGGGGCTTTGCCGCGGGCGAGGCACCTGTGGTCGCCGCCGCGGGCGCGCAAGCCGAGAGGCTGGGCCGGCTCGAGTGCCACTGGCTGAGGGGCGAGGAGAGGGTGGACCTGCTGCGCGCCCGCGAGGCCGAGGTGCTGGCGCAGCGGCTAGGAGCGCTCGGGGCGAGCTACGCCTACAGCGACATGGCCGTCCTGGCCCGCTCCTACCACGGCCTCGCCGTCGTCGAGGCGGCGCTCTCGGCGGCGGGCCTGCCCTACGTCCTGGTCCAGGGCCGGGGCTACTTCGAGCGGCTCGAGGTCCGCGACCTCTACCACGCCCTGCGCGTCGCCGTTCAGCCGCGCGGCCTGTCCCTGGCGGCCTGGCTGCGCAGCCCCTTCGCCGCTCTGGCGCTCGCCGATATCGACCGCATCCTGGGCGCGGGCGAGCCCCTGACCGTGTTGGGGGCGGACTTTCCCGAGGTCCACGCCCGCTTGGGGCGCATCCAGACGGCGGTGCGCGAGCTGTCGCCACTGGGCGCCCTAAAGGAGCTCATCCGCAGCCCTTTCATCGGCGGGCGGCGCTACGTGGACCTCTTGGACGCGCGCGCTAGGGAGAACGTCGACGCGCTGCTCTTCACGGTGGCGCAGGGGCCGCCGGGCGAGCTCGAGATCCTCCTCGCCCGGCTCGAGCTCTTGAGCCGCCAGGCCGAGGCCGGCGACGTGCCGCAGAGCGGCGAGGGTATAAGGCTCCTGACGGTCCACCGCGCCAAGGGGCTCGAGTGGCCGGTGGTGGCGGTCTTCGACGCCGGGCGCAAGCCCATGACCCGCGCCGAAAGCCTCTACGTCGAGCCCCAGGAGGGCGTCGTCGCCATGAGGGGCACGCCCCGGTACGAGGCCTTGCGGGCGGCGAGCCGTGAGCGCGAGCGTCAGGAGAGCTACCGGCTCCTCTACGTGGCGGCCTCGCGGGCGCGCGACGTGCTCATTATCTCCGGCAGCGTGAGGCGCAAGCCCGAGGACTGGGCCGAGGCCATCGACGCGCTCGGCGTCGGCGTGAGCGGCCAGGCCTGGGACCGGCCTGAACTCCGGGTCCAGCACTGGCCCTACGCGCCCGCGGCGGGTCCCTTGAGCGCGCCGCCGCCCTCGGCCTCGGCCGAGTTGCCCGCCTGGATAGACCGGCGCTTTTCCCTCTCGCCGCTGCCTCCCGTCTTCTCGCCCTCGGCGCTCAAGGGCGACGATGAGCCCCTGCCGCTGCCCGACGAGGGCGAGGGCGAAAGGGTGCCGGGGCGCGCCCGCGCGGTGGGCACGCTCGTCCACTACGCCATCGGCCAGGACTGGTCGGCGCAAGACCCCGAGCACCTCGCCAACTTGGCGGCCCAGGAGGTGATGTTTCCCTTTAGCGCCAGCGAGCGTAACGAGATGATGGCCGAGGTGGCCGACCTGCTCGCCTCTTACGAGCGCCTCCTGGGCAGCGCCCTGCCCTGGCCCCGCGACGAGGACTACCCCGAGCTGCCGATGGCCCTGCCGCGCGGTGCCACCGTCTGGCAGGGTATCATCGACCGGCTCTACCGGGTGGGGGAGAGCTGGTTTTTAGAGGACTACAAGACCGACCATGAGACCTTGCCCGAGCGCTACTTCGTGCAGCTCGGCCTCTACCTCCTGGCGATCCGCGAGGTCCTGGGCGTCGAGCCCGAGCTGAGGCTCGTCTACTTGCGGTACGGAAAGGTCGAGAGGCTCGAGGCTGCTTTGGTAGAGGCGGCTGTCGAAGAGGCCCTGAGAGACGTGGCGAGATCCTGACGGTTGGTCCCGTCACTTCTCAAACCACTTTAGGCCCTGCGCCACATCATCTCGCGCTTGAGCTGTTCGATGGCCTCGGTGATGGGGATGTCGCGCGGGCAGGCCTCGGTGCAGTTGTAGGCGGTGCGGCAGCGCCACAGGCCAGGAAGGGCAAGTCTCGATGCGCTGAGCCCTCGAGGATAAGGGAGAAAAACACTCTGTCGTATCAGGGGAGTCGTCTTGACCTTGCATCAACCAGGGGTTAGCGCCACTGTTGCGTTAAAGAGTAGCTTTACCAGTTGAACGAGAGCGCTTGTGGTGCTACCATAAGGTATGAACATCCGTAACACCGTCGCCAAGTTTTCTGTCAGCATCCCAGCAGAATTGGCGAACTTTCTCGAGGACTATCAAAAAGAGCATAAGCTCAGCAGCCGCAGCGAGGTGATCAGTATCAGCCTCGAGAAACTCCGTGAGGCCGAGCTTGGCAAAGCATATCGAGAACACGCGAAGGACTGGCAGAGCGACCCCGACCAAGCGTTCTGGGACTCAGCGGCGGCGGACGACGGCATTAGTACCGACGAGTCGGGCTGGTGAACCTAAGGCGCGGCGACATCGTGCTCGTGGACTTTGAGCCCGCTAGAAGGGCCGAAGCAAACAAGATTCGTCCCGCCATCGTCATCACCAACGATCAGGCCAACGAACACGGCAGCAGTGTCGTGGTGGTGCCGCTGACCGGCAACACTGAGCGAATCTATCCCTTTCAACTCTTCATGCCGAAACAGCAAACCGGCTTGGAGAAGGACGGCAAAGCGCAGGTCGAGCTTCTGCGGAGCGTCAGCAGGAGCCGCGTGGGACGGCGCCTGGGGATCATGCCTCGAGCGCTCCTCGCCGAACTCGACCAGCGCCTCAAACTTCACTTGGGGCTTGGCTAAGTAACCGTCCAAATATTAACTCCTAAGTGAGTGGACGGATTTTCGTAGTCATCATGCATTGCCTCAAGAAAACGGGAAGTTGTTTTTGGACGCTCACTTAGAGCAGTCCGAAGAGGCCAAGGTCGTGTAAGAGCGCAGCACGGCGCAACGTAGTCATGTCTGGTGCGCTGAGGCCACAGGTGCAAGCAGCAGCCTCCGCGAACACGGCGACCCCCGACGC
>JALZLY010000261.1 GCA_030858465.1 Deinococcota bacterium | reverse complement strand
GTCCTCGAGCTCGCGCACGCGCCGGGCGAGCGCGCCCAGGCGCGGCAGGTAGGCGCCCAAGCCCTTGCGCTCCAAAAAGCGCACGATCTCCCTTTCGTTGAGCCCGGCGTAGCTCGTCACCAGGACCGGCCGGCCCACCGCCAGGGCCTCGAAGACCGAGGCCGGCCCGGCCTTGCCGGCGACCACGTCGGCGGCGCTAAGATAGTCCGCCACTCGGTCGGTAAAGCCCACGGCGTGGAGCCTGGGCGGGTCCGCCAGCTCGCGGAGGCGCGCGCGCAAGCTCTCGTTGCGCCCGGTCATGACCACGATCTGAGCCTCCGGCAGGGCCGCCAGCAGGCCGCGAACGGTCGCCCCGGCGTCTCCCGCCACCCCCTCGCCGCCCAGCGACAGGAGCAGGGTAAAGCGTGCCGCCAGCCCGAGCTCGCGGCGCGCCGCCCTCTGCTCGAGCGGGTTCAAAAAGCGCTGCGCCACCGGATAGCCGACCACGTCGATCTTTGCCGGGCTCACACCCATGCGCTCGAGGTCGTTCATCGCCGCGGCTGAAGGCACCACGAAGTGCTCGGCCTGCCCCTCCGCCCAGAGCGCGCTGGCGTCCAAGGGCTCGGTGGCGAAGGTGAGCACGGGGGTCTTGAGCCCGTAGCGCCGCCGGCTGCGGGTCAGGGCCACGGTGAGCCAGGGATGGTTGGCGACGATGAGCGCGGGCCTCTCGGCCGCAAAGCGCCGGGAGGCGCGCCTGGCGGTCTCGTCCAGCATGTGGCGTTGCGCGGCGACCGTGAGCCGGGGCAGGGCGTCAAGGGCATGCTGGCCGAGCCGAGCCGTCCAGGGCCGCGCCAGCATCCAGCGCCAGGACGCCTTGTGGCGGCGGTCCTGGTCGGTGAGGCCGAGCTCGAGCATGAGGTCCGACATCGACAGTCTGAAGGCGCCCGGCGCCTGCCGCTCGACCGCCTCCATCATGGCGCGAGCCGTGGCGACGTGCCCCCCTCCCGCGGCGATGGTGGCGAAGTGGATGGCTTCTTGGGTCATGGTCGGTCATGGTGTTGCGGCCGGCCCTACTTCGGCCGGTCGCCGCGTGATGGACTCAGACTATACCGCGAACCGTCCTGTGGCGGTGATAAACCTCGTGAAGGTGATCAACCTCGTGAAGGTGATAAATCTTGTGAAGGTGATAGTGAAAGAGCCTCACGCCGAGGCTAAGGCTCACGCGCCTGGCACGGCAGCGCCGCCACCGTGCGCCTCATGCCCTCCTGCCAGCTCAGCTGCGGCTGGTAGCCCAGTTCTTCGCGGGCTGCCGTAAGGGAGAAGTGGGCGTCGTTGATCATAAGACCGGCTCTATAGCTCGTCAGCACCGGGTCCTTGTCGGGCAGGACGAAGCCGAGGACGGTTTCCGTCGCCGTGCCCAGCACTCGCGCCAGGGCCGGCGGCAGATGCAAGGTGGGCCGCGGCGCGCCGACGAGGTCGGCAAGATAACTTAAGGCCTCGAGCCAGGAGGGACAGCCCTCGTCGGCGATGACGTAGACCTTTCCTGCCGCCGCCCTTTCGCCGGCCAGGACCAGGCCGTGGGCGAGGTTGGGGGCGTAGGCCATGTTCATCACGGCCCGGCCCGAGCCGACGATGGGCAGGCTGGGCGAGAGGGCTCTTAGCAAGGCGGGCATGCTGCGGCCGTGCAGGGCGTCTACGTAGCGAATGAAATTGGGGTCGCGCGGGCCGAAGAGCCAGAGACCGGGGCGCACGACGACGGGCTCGAGCCCTGACGCGGCCATCACCATGTCTTCGGCCAGGATCTTCGAGCGGGCGTAAGCGTTCACGTTGCCGCCGTCGCGAGGTAGGCTGCGCGGGTCGGCATCCTTAAAGCCCGAGTAGCGGTGGACGGCGACGCTCGAGACGAAGACGAAGCGCCCCGCCCCCTGCCTCTGCGCATCTTCCAAGACGTGCTTCGTGCCCAGCACATTAGTTTTGTAAAACCTCTCCCAGCGCCCCCAGTCCTGGGCCCGGGCGGCGGCGTGAAAGACAGTGTCGATGCCTTCGCTCGCGCCGTCCAGGCTGGCCGGATCGGTGATGTCGGCGCGGAAGATGTCGAGCGCGGGGTGCCCGAGGACACTCGAGAGATTGTCCAGCCCGCCCCAGGGGCTCACCAAGGCGCGCACCCCGTGGCCGCGCGCGAGGAGCGCTTCGACCAGGTGGCTGCCGACGAAGCCGTGGGCGCCGGTGACGAGCGTTCTCACGGCAGCCACCCCGCCGGCAACAGCAGCCCTTGATGATGGAGTGAAAAGGCGTCGGTCAAGAGGCCGACGACGAGGTGGAAGAGGGCGGGCCAGAGGATTGAACGCGTCCGCACCGCCAGGGCCGCGAAGACGAGCCCGAGAGGAATCGCTCCCAGCGTCTCGAGCGGAGGCTTGCCCAGGTGGATGAGCGCCGACGTTAGCGCCTGCACCCAGATGGCCGCGCTGAGTCCCCAGTGGGGCTCGAGGACGCGGAGCATAAAGCCTCGGAAGAAGAATTCGTAGGCGAGGTAGTAGAGGCCGTAGAGGCCCGCCCAGGCGAGAAAGGTCAAGGCGGACTGGCCGGGCCAGCTTCCGGCCCAAGGGTAGCTCGCCTGGAGCGCGGCGTCCTGCGCGGCGAACCAGAGGACGGGCACGGCGATCATACTCATCAAGGCGGTGGCCTGGAGCCCGAAGCGCGCGTCGCCCACTTGCAAGAAGGCGTCCCTCGAGGACATCCCCACAAGCCTCAGCAGGACGAGGGGGACGAGCAGGAAGAACAGGGCCGCCCAGCCGATGTTGCCGAGCGCGGCCGCAAGACTCCGGGGCGCTCCGGCGAGCAGCTCGGGTCCGGGGCTGCCCAGGTACCAGTAGGCGGCCTGCAGGAGCAGCATCGCGAGAAGAAGCCAGGACAGCCGGGCCTGCCGTCCCCGGAAGAGCAGGAAGACATCACTCAGCAAGAGCAAGAGGGGAGAGAGAGCAGCCTTCATCCGGTATTACACGACCGCCATGAGCGTTTCAGGGGCGATATCCCCTCGAGCCGAGAGCCGAAAGCACAGCGGGTGCCGCTCTTACCCTGAGTCCCGGCCCCTGACCCTCGTCTCCTCATGCTTCGGACGCTCCCGGCGAGCCTCTACGACAGCGCCTTCTGGTAGAGCCGGTAGGTCTTGTAGAGTATCGCTCCCGAGGCCTCGATGCCCTTGTTCATCGCCTCGTTGTCCTCCAAAACCCACGACAGCTCGCCGCGCTTGTAGCCCGCTGCCCGCCCGCGCTGATAGATCTCGTTGATGAGCAGGAGCTCCAGGCCCCGGTTGCGAAACTCGGGCAGGAGACCCAAGATGGCCAGCCGCGCCTCGTCGACGATGCTCCTGCGGCGCAGCAGGTGAACGAGGCCGAAGGGCAGGAGGCGGCCGTTCATCCTCTTGAAGACCTGGTGGATGTTGGGGATGCACATGCAAAATCCCGCGGTGACGCCGCCAATTTCGATAAAGAGGGCGATGCGCGGGTCGATGATCATCTTGAGCTCTTTGGCGAAGTGCTCGAACTCGCGGTCGGTCATCTTGACGAAGCCCCAGTTCTTCTCCCAGGCGTCGTTGTAGATGTGCTTGACGTGCTCGAGCTCGCTCCGGTAGTTCTTCATGTTGGCGGGCCTCACCACCGCCTTGTTGCGCGCGGCCACGCGGTCGACGATTCTAGCGATGCGCTCGCCCATGCCCTGCTCGGCGGTGAACCAGTAGGCGTAGAGGTCCTTGACCTTGCCGTAGCCGAGCGTTTCGGCGTAGCCAGGGTAGCTAGGCGGGTTGTAGGGCATCATCACGAAGGGGTCGGTGCCATAGGCGTCGATCTGAAAGCCCGAACCGTCGTTCATCGACAGGTTGACGGGGCCGCGCACGGCCTGCCGGCCCCTCGCCCTGGCCCAGGTCTCAACTTCGCTCAGGAGCGCGTCGGCGGCCGCCTCGTCCTCCGCCTCGAAGAAACCGAAAAACACCAGGTTGTCGCCGTGCGCCAAGTTGTGCCTCTCGTCGTCGATGGCGGCCACCCGGCCGACGACCCGGCCGGAGCGGCGCGCCACAAAGAGCGCGACCTCGGCGTGATCGAAAAAGGGATTCTTCTTGGGGTCGAAGCGCTCCCACTCGGCGATGAGCAGCGGCGGGACCCAGTGGGGGTCGTTCTTGTAGAGCGCGAAAGGGTAGTGGATGAAGGTCTTTAAGTCCGCGCGGCCCGTCACCGGCTGGGTGGTGGTCATCCCTTCAGGGGATCACGCCGAGGCTGCGGCCGACGCCCGCGAAAGCCTCCAGGAGCGCATCGAGCTGTTCGGCGCTGTGGTTGGCGTTGACCGAGGTGCGGATGATGCTCTGGCCCATCGGCACGCCCGGCGGCAGGGCGGGCGTGGTGAAGACCCCAGCCTCCCAGAGCGCCTTCCAGAAGACCATGGTGAGCTCGTCGTCGCCGATCATCACCGGGACGATGGGCGTCTGCGAGCCGAGCGTGTCGAAGCCCAAGGATTCGATGCCGCTGCGCAGGTGCTCGACGTTCTGCCACAGCCTGTCGCGGTGCCAGGGCTCGCTCTCCATGATCTCCAAGGCGGTCAGGGCCGCCGCCATCTGCATGGCGGGCAGAGCCGCCGTGAAGATGAAGGGCCGCGCCTTGTGCTTGACGTAGTTGACCACCGCGCGCTTGCCCGCCATGAAGCCGCCGACCGAGGCAAAGGACTTGCTGAAGGTGCCGATGATCAGGTCGACTTCGTGCTCCATGCCGAAGTGCTCGCCGGTGCCGCGGCCGCCGCCGCCCAGGACGCCGGTGGCGTGGGCGTCGTCGATGACGATGCGGGCGCCGTACTTGCGCGCCACCCTGACCAGACCGGGCAGATCGACGATGTGGCCGCTCATCGAAAAGACCCCGTCGGTGACGATCATGCGGCCGCCGGGCTTGTCCGCGTCGCGGGCTAAGAGCCGCTCCAAGTCGGCGATGTTGTTGTGCTCGTACTTGCGCAGGTTGCCAAAGGACAACCTGGCGCCGTCGTAAAGACAGGCGTGGTTTTCGCGGTCGAAGTAGAGGATGTCGTGGCGGCCGGTGAGCGCGCTGATCACCGCTAGTGCGCCCAAAAAACCCGCGCTGAAGGTCAAGGCGGATTCTTTATGCAAAAAGCTCGCCAGACGGCTCTCGAGCTCCTCGTGCAGCGTCAGGGTGCCGGTGAGAAAGCGCGAGCCCGTGCAGGAGGTGCCGAAATCGTCGAGGGCGCCCCGCGCCGCCGCCTTGAGCCGCCCATCCTGGGTGAGCCCCAGGTAGTCGTTCGAGCCGGTGATGATCATCTTGCGCCCGCCGACCTCGACGGTGCCGCCCTGCTGCGAGGCGATGGGCTTGAAGTAGGGGTGCATGCCCGCCGCGACGGCCTCGTCGGCGCGGGTAAAGGCGAAGGCTTTTTCAAAAACGTCCGACACCGTGGCGCTGGCGGGGGGTCGCAGTCTGGTAGAGACGTGCTGGCGGGTATCCGTTTCGAGCAGGGTGGTTTTCACAGCGTCAGACAAAACTTCCTCCGGAAGGTGGCAGGGCGCGCACTGCCGTACTATAGCATGCTTTTTGGCGGCTGCTCGTCAAGGCTCGAGGGGCCGCAGCGTGCGCATAAGTTTACTTTAGGCCGGCAAAATATGAGACGCTGCGAGGCATTTCGCTTTTGCCCGCCTCGTCGGGCGCGAGGATGTTAAGCTGCCCTAGCGATGTGCTTTAGAGATGTGCTTTCAGACGCCCGCAGCCCCCGAAAGGACCTTAAGAGAGGATGAACGTCAAGCTTGCCATCATCCGCTTTCCCGGTTCGAACTGCGACGAGGACGCCCGCTTCGCCGCCGAGCGCCTGGGTTTTTGGGCGCGCCTGGTCTGGCACGGTGAAACCGATTTGGGCGACGCGGGCGCCGTGCTCGTTCCCGGCGGCTTTTCCTATGGCGACTATCTCCGCGCCGGGGCGCTCGCCGCGCAGAGCCCGGTCATGGCGGCGGTCAGGCGCTTCGCCGAGAGGGGCGGCCCGGTCCTGGGCATCTGCAACGGTTTTCAGATCCTCACCGAGGCGGGCCTCCTGCCAGGCGCGCTGGCGCGCAACCGGGGCCTGCGCTTTGTCTGCAAGCCGAGCCGGCTGCGGGTGGAGAGCTCGAGAACGCCCTTCACCTCGGCCTATAGGCCAGATCAGCTCCTGAGCCTGCCCGTCGCCCACGGCGAGGGTGCCTACTACGCCGACGAGAGGACGCTGGACGGGCTCGAGGAGGGGGGCCGGGTGGTCTTTCGCTACGTGGACGCCGCCGGTGAAAGTACGAACGCGGCCAACCCCAACGGCTCGGCGAACAACATCGCGGGCATCGTGAACGCCCACGGCAACGTGCTCGGCATGATGCCGCACCCCGAGCGCGCCACCGAGGTGCTGCTCGGCTCGGCGGACGGCGCGGGCATCTTCGCCTCGCTTCGCCAGCATCTGGGGGCCAGGCCAGGCCGGACGCCCCAAGCCAAAGATGAGGATAAAGATGGGGATAAAGGTAAGGTGGCGCGGTGAGGCCGAGCTTCATCCTCACCGACATCGACCACACCCTCCTCAGCGAGCGGGGCGAGCTTCCCAGGCGCAACGCCGAGGCGCTCCGGCGCGCCTGCGACGAAGGCTCGACGGTGGTGCTGGCGACGGCGCGGAGTTTTCCCGGCGCCCTGCCCGTGCACGAGGCGCTGGGCTTGAGCACGCCGCTCATCGTTTCGAACGGCACGCTCGTTTATGAGTCGGACGGTAGCCTCATCCACACCGTGACGATTCGGCGCGAGGTGGTCGAAGAAATCTTCGAGCTCTTTAAGGACAGCGGTCTGCACTGGTCGCTGCGGGCTGGTGAGATCGCCTATGTACACGAGGACTTCGACCGCAGCCAGGCGCCCTACGACGATGACCGCTACTACGCCGCGCGCTTGCCCGAGGCCTTGGAGGGGGTCGTCTCGCTGAGCCTCTTCGGCGAGGGGGTGGCGGAGTTCTTCGAGAGGCACGACTGGGCCAAGTGGGCGCTGGCGGGCGCCTACTACGCGCCGAGCGCCTTTGACAGGCGCGAGGCGATGACGCTCATCTCCGAGCAGACGAGCAAGGGCGAGGCCGCCGCCTGGCTGCGCGAGCACCTGGGTCTCGCTCACCTGCCGATTCTGGCCATCGGCGACAGCCTGGCCGACGCGACCATGTTCGCCCTGGGCACGGGTGTGGCCCCCGCCAACAGCATTGCCGAGGTGCAGGAGGCGGCGCACTGGGTGGCGCCGCACTGCGACGAGGGCGCGGTGGCGGCGGCGGTGGAGCGCTTCGTCCTTGTTGGGGAAAACCCGGCGGGAGAGGGCGGGTGACCATGCGTGCCGAGGCGGCGTCTTTTGGCTTGAGCGAAGACGAGTTCGACCTGGTGGTGGCCGCGCTCGGCCGCGAGCCCAATGCGCTCGAGGCCGCCGTCTTCGGCGCGCTGTGGAGCGAGCACTGCGCCTACAAGAACTCGAGGCCGCTCTTAAGGCGCCTGCCCACCGAGGGCCCCCAGGTTCTCCAGGGACCCGGCGAGAACGCCGGTGTGGTCGATATCGGCGACGGCTGGGCGGTCGCCTTCAAGATGGAGTCGCACAACCACCCCTCGGCGATCGAGCCCGTCCAGGGCGCGGCCACCGGCGTGGGCGGCATCCTCCGCGACATCTTCGCGATGGGCGCGCGGCCGGTGGCGATTTTGGACTCCTTGCGCTTCGGCCCGCTGGACGACCCGCAAGCGGGCGACCGCAACCGCTACCTGCTGGCCGGGGTGGTGGAGGGCGTCGCCCACTACGGCAACGCCATCGGCGTGCCCACGGTCGGCGGCGACATCTCCTTTCACCCGTCTTACAGCGAGAACCCGCTCGTCAACGTGATGGCCCTGGGCTACCTGCGGCACGAGGCTTTGCAGAGCGGCACCGTCGGTGGGGTCGGCAACAAGCTGGTCTACGTGGGCTCGAAGACCGGGCGCGACGGCCTGGGCGGGGCGGTCTTCGCCTCGGCGGATCTGTCTCATGCCTCCGAGGCCGACCGGCCGGCGGTGCAGGTCGGCGATCCCTTTATGGAGAAATTGCTCTTGGAGGCCTGTTTGGAGGCCATCGAGCGCGGCCTGGTCATCGGCGTGCAGGACATGGGCGCGGCCGGGCTGTCGAGCAGCGTCGGCGAGATGGCTTACCGGGCGGGCAAGGGCGTCGACCTCTTCATCGACCGGGTGCCGCGCCGTGAGGCGGGCATGAGTCCTCTGGAGGTGATGCTCTCGGAGTCGCAGGAGCGCATGGTGCTGACCGCGAAGCCGGGCAGGGAAGAGGCGCTGATGGCGCTGCTCGAGCACTGGGAGCTCGACGCGGTGGTCGTCGGCGAGGTCGCCAGCCACGGCATGTTCAGGGTTTTTGAGCGCGGCGAGGTGGTCGCCGACATGCCGGTGGGGGCGCTCAACGAGCCGCCCAGCTATACCCGCGAGGGCAAGGAGGACCCGGAGATTCGCGACAAGCGCGAGGGGGCGCTCGAGGTGGCCGTCCCCGAAGATCTGGGCGCTGTCCTCCTCGAGCTCCTCGCTCACCCCAACATCGCCTCCAAGGCGCCCGTCTACGAGCAGTACGACCACCAGGTGATGACCAACACCGTGGTCCTGCCGGGCGCGGCGGGCGCGGCCGTCTTGCGCGTCAAGGGAACGACCAAGGGCGTCGCCGCCACCACCGACTGCAACTCGCGCTACTGCTACTTGGACCCCTTTGAGGGCGCTAGAGCCGCCGTCGCCGAGGCGGCGCGCAATATCGCCTGCGTTGGCGCGACACCGCTCGCCATCACCGACAACCTCAACTTCGGCAACCCCACGCGCCCCGGGGTCTACTACCAGATGCAGCGCGCGGTCGAGGGGCTGCGCGACGCCTGCTGTGCCCTCGCTACGCCGGTGACGGGCGGCAACGTCAGCCTCTACAACCAGTTTACCTCCGGCAATACGCCCGTAGCGGTCCATCCCACGCCCAACGTCGGCATGGTCGGGGTGATAGAGGACATCTCAAAGCGCGCCACCACCGCCTTCAAACGAAGCGGCGATGCGATCGTCCTCCTGGGCGAAAACAGCGACGAGCTCGGCGCCTCGGCCTATCTGGCCCTGGTTCACGGCCTCGAGGCCGGACGGGTGCCGCGGCTCGACTTGGAGCGGGAGAAACAGCTGCAGAAGGCGGTCCTCGCCCTCATCCAAGAGGGGCTCTGCGACACCGCCCACGACCCTTCGGAGGGTGGGCTGGCGGTGGCCCTGGCGGAAATGGCCATGGCGGGCGAGCGGGGCGCGAGACTCGAGCTGAGCGACGCCATCCGCCCCGATGCGCTGCTCTACGGCGAGGCGCAGTCGCGCGTCGTGGTCGCCATCGAGCCCGGCAAGTTGGGCGAGGTCGAGGCGCGTCTTGCCGGCTTCGGCCTGCCCTTTGCCGTCTTGGGCGCGGTGGGTGGCGAGGGTCTCGAGCTGCAACTCACGGCGCAGGGCCAGCGTCTATACTGGAGCCTGGCCGACTTGACTGAAGCGTACGAAATGCCGCTGGCCGAAGCACTGGCCTGAGCAATAGGGCCAGCGCAACCGGGCCAGAGGAATAGGGCGTGAGGGCATGACAGACCGGGACGAAGCGTTCGACCTTGACTCAAAGCTTGACTTTGAGCCACACGATGACAAACCGCGCGAGGAGTGCGGCGTCTTCGCCGTTCACCTCGCCGAGCCCGCGGATATCGCCTCGCTCTGCCACCTGGGCCTGTTTGCCTTGCAGCACCGCGGCCAGGAGTCCTGCGGCATCTGCGTCGCCAGCGGCGACGAGATCGTCATCGAAAAGGACATGGGCCTCGTCTCCGAGGTCTTTACCGAAGAGCGGCTGAGCAAGCTGAGGTTGGCGGGCGCGCGCACCGGTCTCGGCCACACCCGTTACTCGACCACCGGCTCGTCCCTGCGCTTCAACGCCCAGCCGCTCACGGTGCGTTCGAACAAGGGCATTATCGCCCTGGCGCACAACGGCAACTTCACCAATGCCAAGGGGATGCGCAACGAGATGCTCGAAGACGGCGCGGTTTTTCAGACGACCAACGACAGTGAGGTGATGATCAACCTCATCGCCCGCTACAGCCAGCTCACGCTCGAGGAGGCCACCGCGCGGGTGATGGGCGAGCTTTCCGGGGGCTTCGCCGTCGTCCTCATGAACCGCTCCAAGATAATCGGCCTACGCGATGCGAACGGGGTGCGCCCGCTGGTCATCGGCAGGATAGCCAAGGACGGCTCGAGCGGCTACGTCTTCGCCTCGGAGCCCTCGGCGCTACAGGTCATCGGCGCCGAGATGGTGCGCGACGTGAGGCCGGGCGAGCTGGTGGTGGCGGACGACGACGGCCTCCACTCCCGGCAGGTGCTGACGCCCAAGCCCACCCCCTGCGCCTTCGAGTGGATCTACTTCGCGCGCGGCGACTCGGTCTTGGACGGCGCCGACGTGCACGCCTCGCGCATCCGCATGGGCGAGAGGCTGGCGCAGGAGGCACCGGTGGACGCCGACCTGGTCATCGGCGTGCCCGACTCGGGTCTGCCCGCCGCTATCGGCTACGCGAGGGCTTCGGGCATCCCCTACGACATGGGCCTCTACAAGTCGCCTTATGCCGGCCGCACCTTCATCAACCCCAACCAGCGCCTGCGCGAGCTCAAGGTCAGGCTCAAGCTGGCGGCGACGGCGGCGGTCAGAGGCAAGCGCGTGGTGCTGGTGGACGACTCGATCGTGCGCGGGACCACCTCGGGGCGCATCGTGCAGCTCTTGCGCGAGGCGGGCGCGACCGAGGTGCATTTCCGGGTTTCGAGCCCGCCGATTCGCTACCCCTGCTACTACGGCATCGACACGGCCGCGCGCAAGGAGCTCGTCGCCGCCGAGAGCAGCGTCGAGGAGATTCGCAAGCTCATCGGCGCGGACTCGCTCTACTACATCTCCGAAGCGGGTCTGGCCCGTTCCATCAGGCTCGCCACCACCTGCCTCGCCTGCTTTACCGGCGACTACCCGGCGGGGCAGCCTGGCGAGGAGTCGGAAGAGGAAGGTACGAAACTGCCGCTCCTTGACTTGGCCGGTGTAACCTAAGGGATGGCCTTTCAGCCGTTCTGGAGGGGCGGGCAAGAGCGCTGATAGACATTGTGGGTGATAGACATTGTGGGTGATAGACATTGTCGAACCTCGCGGACTCCTCGGCCACCGCTCCGGAATTTGAATGACCGTAGCCTCGAGGAGCACGGCGTGGCGGTTATTCTAGCGTTTATTCCACAGGTGGGCTGGAACGGCCGGGCTCTGCCGGCACCTCGAGCACCATCACGTCGACGAGCGGCGTCACGTTGAGGTCCTCCACCAAAATCGCCTGCTGGACGAGGTAAACGAGCCGCTGGCGAATGGTGTCGGAGGCTAGCTCGCTCTCCGCCCGGCGCTGCACGTAGATCACCGCCAGGAGGCTGTTCTGGCCGGGGATGCCCGCCCTGGTGAAGCGGAGGTTGGCCTCGACGAGCCGGGCCATGCCGCTCTCGTCGACGGCTTCTTGAACCGTGGCGGCCGCTCGCTGGGCCAAGGTGGGGCGCTGGAAGTCGGGAGGCTGCCAGAACTGCCAGGTCAGCAGGCCGCCCAGGGCCAGGGCGGTGACGAAAAGCGAGGCGGGAAAGACCCAGGGCCGGCCGCGCTGGTAGTGCGCGCCTCTGGCCGACAGGCCGTAAAGGCGGAAGACGACGGCGCCCGAGAGGTTGATGCCCATGAGCTGCAAGACGAGCAAAAAGAGCCCGCTCATGACCATGCCCCAGTCACCGATGACCGAGGCCATGCCGATGAGGCCGGCGGGCGGCGCCAGCGAGGCGGCGACGAGCATGCCCGTCGCCGCGCCCGAGACCAGGCTGCTGCGCTCGGACTGCACCAGGTTGAGGGCGCCGGCGGCGCCCGCCACCAGCGGCAGCAGGACGGCCACCGCCGAAATCTGGCTCCGCTCGATCATCCCCTCGGTGGCCATCTCCTGGCCCAGCAGCAGGCTGAGCAAGAAGGCGACCAGGATGGTGACCGCCAGCGCCGACAGATAGCGCAAGACGCCCCGGCCGAGGAGCGTGGTGTCGCCCCTTGCGCTGCCCAGAGCCACGTTCATGGCCGGCCCGGCGAAGGGGGCGATGAGCATGGCGGCTACCAAGAGATAGCCGGTGTTGGTAAAGAGGCCGATCCACACCACCACGCCCGCGGCCGCCGCGTAGCCCAGAAAGCCGCGCCAGGAACCGATGCTCTGCAGCCCGCTCAGGAAGACCTCGAGCGGGCTTCTGGCCTCCACGTCGGTCACCTGCTGCGGCGCCTCGTCGGCCGGTGGCCGCAGGGCCAGGACGCCCTGGGGAATGAGGACGACATGCGGGTCGTCTACCTCGTCGAGCGCCTCCAAAAGCGGCTCGACCCTGCCGTTGGAGAGATAGACGAAGACCACGTCGAGCGCGCGCTCGCCGCGCCTGCCCTCCATGAGCGCGAGGTTGCTGCCGCCCTGGCCTTCCGCGATCTCCATGACCCGCTCGCCCTGGCCGCGGGGAACTTGAATGATGACTTGGCGCACGGCCCTCCTTTGCTTGAAAGCCTATAGCCATCCCGGTCGGGACAACTCTAGGCTCAACTCTAGGCTCAACTGTAGGCTGGTTCGGAGGTGGTGCGAGCGCTTAGGCCGCGGCCGCCCTGCCGTGGCAGTGCTTGAACTTCTTGCCGCTGCCGCAGGGGCAGGGCTCGTTGCGGCCCACCTTCTCCTCGGGGCTCTTGCGGATGGGCGCGGTCCTGCCGCCGCCCGCGCCCGCGCCGGGCTGGCCCTGGCCACCGAGCCCGCCGAGGCCCGCGTCGCTGGTGTAGTTGATATTGCTGGGCCGCCGGTCGCGGCGCTCGAGCGCGTCCTCCTGGCGCACCTGGACCCGGAAGAGCAGCTTGGCGACCTCCAAGCGCATGTTCGACTTCATCTCCTCGAAGAGGTTGTAGCCCTCAAAGGCGTACTCCTGGATGGGGTTGCGCTGGCCGTAGCCGCGCAGGCCGATGCCCTGGCGCAAGACGTCCATGTTGTGGAGCTGTTCCTTCCAGTGGTTGTCGACGACCTGCAGGACGATGAAGTGCTCGAGCTGGCGCATGAGCTCAGGGCCGAACTCCACTTCACGGGCCCCGTAGGCCTCTTCGATCTTCGGCACCAGCTTGTCGGTCACCTCTTCGGGCGGGTGGCCGCGCGTCTCCTCGAAGTCGAAATCCTCCAGGGCCGGCACCGCCTCGACGAGCGCGGTGCGCAGGGCGGGAACGTCCTGCTCCTCGGGCTCGAGCTCGGGGTTCAAGTAGTGCCTCACCTGGGCGTCTATGTAGTCGGCGATCATGTCCTGGACGTCCTCGCTGATGTCCTCGCCCAAGAGGATCTCGCGGCGCTGGGCGTAGATGACCTCGCGTTGCTTGCTCATCACGTTGTCGAACTCCAGGAGCTGCTTGCGGATGCCGAAGTTGCGGTCCTCGACGCGCTTCTGGGCGTTCTCGATAGACTTGGTGACCATGCCCGCCTCGATGGGCTGGGAGTCGTCCATGCCCAGGCGGTCCATCATGCCGAGGACCTTTTCGTTGGCGAAGAGGCGCATGAGGTCGTCCTCGAACGACACGTAGAAGCGGCTGCTGCCGGGGTCGCCCTGGCGGCCGGCGCGGCCGCGCAGCTGGTTGTCGATGCGCCGCGATTCGTGGCGTTCGGTGCCGATGATGTGCAGGCCGCCCGCCGCGACCACGACCTCGTGGTCGCGCGCGGCGTCGTCGCGGAGCCTTTCGAGGTCGGGGATGATGTCCTCGCGCAGCTCTTCGATCTCGCGTGCCAAGCGCCTGGCGTCGTCCATCTTCTTGAGCATCACCGACTTGATAAAGATCTCGACCTTGCCGTCGTAGCGGTTTAAGCCCTCGCGCTCGATCAATTGCCCGGCCAAGGCCTCGGGATTGCCGCCCAGGACGATGTCGGTGCCGCGGCCGGCCATGTTGGTCGAGATGGTGACCGCGCCGCTGCGCCCGGCCTGGGAGATTATCTCGGCCTCGCGGCGGTGGTACTTGGCGTTCAGAACGTGGTGGGGAATCCCCCGGCGCTTGAGCATGGCGGCCAGCCGCTCCGAGGCCTCGATGGTCACGGTGCCGACCAGGACGGGCTGCTTGCGGCCGTGTGCCTCCACGATCTCCTCGATGACGGCCTGGTACTTGCCCTCGATGGTGCGGTAGACCATGTCGTCGTAGTCCTTGCGGACGATGGGCTTGTTGGTGGGGATGATGAGCACGTCGGTCTTGTAGATCTCCTGGAATTCCTTTTCCTCGGTCTTGGCCGTGCCGGTCATCCCGGCTATTTTGTCGTAGAGCTTGAAGAAGTTCTGGTAGGTGATGGTCGCCAGCGTCTGGTTCTCACGCTCGATCTTGACGCCCTCCTTGGCCTCGATAGCCTGGTGCAGACCCTCGCCGAAGCGCCTGCCGGGCATCAAACGGCCGGTGAACTCGTCGACGATGACGACGCCGCCGCCCTCGTCCTTCACGTACTGCTTGTCCAAGTGATAGTGCTCACGGGCGCGCAGGGCCTGGCGCAGCATGTGGCCGACCTCCATGTTCTGGGTGTCGAAGAGGCCGTCTACGCCGAGCAGCCCTTCCGCCTTGGCGATGCCCTGCTCGGTTAAGTGGATGTCCTTGCTCTTGCCCTCGGCCACGTAGTCGCCGGTCGGCCGCTTGTTCTCGCCGTCGCCGGGCGCGCCGCGCTCCAACTGCTTGGCCATCTTGGCCATGGTGTAGTACATGTCGGTGGCCTTTTCGGCCGGGCCGGAGATTATCAAGGGCGTCCTGGCCTCGTCGATCAGGATCGAGTCGACCTCGTCGATGATGGCGTAGTGCAGCGGCGTGCTCTTGCGCAAGACGAGTTGCTCGGGCTTAAACGCCATGTTGTCGCGCAGGTAGTCGAAGCCGAGTTCGCTGTTGGTGATGTAGGTGACGTCGCAGCCGTAGGCGGCGCGGCGCTCGTCGCCACTCAGGGCGTGCTTGACGACGCCGACGCTGAGGCCGAGGCCGCGGTAGACGGGCCCCATCCAGTCCGCGCCCGTCTGCGCAAGGTATTCATTGGTGGTGACGAGATGGGTACCCTTGGCGGGCAGAGCGTTGAGCGCGAGGGCCAGGGTGGCGACGAGCGTCTTGCCCTCACCCGTCTTCATCTCGCTGATCTTGCCGTGATGAAGCGCCGCGCCGCCGATGAGCTGCACGTCGTAGTGCCTGAGGCCCAGGTTGCGCCGCGCGGACTCGCGCGTTAGGGCAAAGCTCTCGGGCATGAGCGCGTCCAAAGACTCGCCGTCCTGGTAACGCGCCCTCAGTCCAGCGTAGGCGGCGGCTAAGTCGCCGAGCCCTTTGCTCTCCTCCTCGAGCGCGTTCGTCGCCGCCACCATGTCGCGCCCTATGCGCCTTACCTCTTTATCGTTGTTGTCGAAGAGTTTGTTCAAAAACCCGAGCATGTCCGTCCTTCTTTCGCAGTCGCAAGCTTTTTAGGGCTATTTTTAGGGCTAATGGTAAGCTGGTTCATAATCAACACTATAGATTAGCACGACTTCCTGAAGGCGCCGTTAGGGGCGTGACGGCCTTATCCGAGCCGAGCTGCCATGCCTACTGCGGATTGCTCGGCCAGCATAAGAACGGGTATCGGGATAGCTTGCTGCGGCTGAACGCTTATGTTCCGCAACGTCGGCAGGTGGAGTTGCCAGCCTCCCGCGCGCGGGGTAGGCTTGGGCCATGACCCGAGACGAACTGACCGCTTGGCTCGACGATTACCTCGAGATCGGCCTCTACAGCGACCCCTCGCTCAACGGCCTCCAGGTCGAGGGCAGCGACGAGGTGGGCAAGGTCGCGGTGGCGGTGGACAGCTCGCTCAAGACCTTCGAGCAGGCCGCCGAGGCCGGCGCGGATTTTTTGATCGTTCACCACGGCCTCTTCTGGGGCGCGCCCAAGGCGATTCGCGGCCCGCACGGCCGGCGCGTGCGCTTTTTGCTCGAGCACAACCTCAGCCTCTACGCCGCGCATATTCCCCTGGACGCGCACCACGAGGTCGGCAACAACTGGGGCCTGGCGCGCATCCTGGGCATGACCGACTTAGCGCCCTTCGGCGACTGGCAGGGCAAGGCCATCGGCGTCAAGGGGGTGTTTCCCAACGGTATCGGCCTGCGCGAACTGGCGGACGGGCTCGAAAAGGAGCTGGGCGAGTCGGTGCTCGTTCACGCGGGCGGCAAGATGGACATAACGACGCTCGGCATCATCTCTGGCGGCGCGGCCAGAGAGGTGGTCACCGCCGCCGAGGCGGGCCTCGACGCCTTTCTGACCGGCGAGCCCAAACACGAGAGCTTTCACGACGCCTTTGAGTACCAGATCAACGCGCTCTACGCCGGCCACTACATGACCGAGACCGTCGGCGTCAACCTGCTGGCGGCGAAGCTGAAGAGTGAGTTCGGGCTGGACAGCGACTTCATCCTGCTGCCGACTGGCCTGTGAAGCCCGGTGAGATGAGACCCAGCGACATGAGATGGGGACGCCAAAGATGACCGACGGCTTCTTTCTGGTCTTCGAGGGCCCCGAGGGCAGCGGCAAGTCGACGCAGATCGCGCGCCTAGCTGAGCGCTTCACGGCGGCGGGCGCGGATTTCGTCGTCACCCGCGAGCCCGGCGGCACCCCCGCCGCCGACGCCATCCGCGAGGTCATCCTGGACCCGGCGCTCAGGGTGGACGCCATGACCGAGTTCCTGCTCTACGCGGCCAGCCGCGCCCAGCACGTCAGCGAGGTGATCCGCCCCGCGCTCGCTGCGGGCAAGCTGGTCATCAGCGACCGCTTCAGCGGGGCCTCGCTCGCCTACCAGGGCTACGGGCGCGGCCTCGACCTGGACTTTGTTACTGGCCTGAATCACACCGTGACGGCTGGCTTGGGGCCCGACCTCACCCTGCTGCTCGACATAGACGCGGCGCGCGGGCTCGAGCGCGTGGCCAGCCGCGGGCGCAAGGACCGGCTCGAGCAGGCCGACCTGAGCTTTCACCAGCGCGTGCGGGAGGGCTTCCTGGCGCAGGCGCGAGAGGAGCCCAACTGGGTCCTGGTCGACGCCGACAGGAGCGAAGAGGAGGTGGGCGAGGAGATATGGCAGCTCATCCGCCGCCGCATTATGGGCCAAGAGGCGGGCGCCCGTGGCCGCTGACGCGCTGGTCCCTGTCGTGCTGGTCCCCGTCGTGCGCCCGCTGCTCGGAAGACGGGCTGGTAGTCAACCATGACCGGTTTGCGTCTCGTGCTCTTTGTGCTCATCTCGCTGCTGGCCTTGGGCTGCCTCGAGCAGCGCGTCAGCGCGAGCGTTCCCGAAGTGATCGACCGCTTCGATCACGACCCCTCGGCCTTTACCCAGGGGCTGCTCTACTATGACGGCCGCCTCTTTGAGAGCACCGGGATTCGCGGCCGCTCCTCCTTGCGCGAGGTCGCGCTCGAGACGGGCGAGGTGGTCCGCCGGCTCGAGCTGGACGAGCGCTACTTTGGCGAGGGGCTCGCGCGCGTGGGTGAGCGGCTCATCCAGCTTACCTGGCGGGAGGGGCTGGCCTTCGTCTACGACCTGGAGACCTTCAATCAGGTGGGGCGATTCCGCTACGAGGGCGAGGGCTGGGGGCTCTGCTACGACGGCGAGGCGCTGTGGATGAGCGACGGCAGCGCCACGCTCTACCGCCGCGACGCCGCGACCTTCGAGGTCACCGCGCGGCTCGAGGTCACGCTGCGCGGCAGCCCGCTGGAGCGGCTCAACGAGCTCGCCTGCGTCGGCGACTACGTTTACGCCAACGTCTGGCAGGCCGACACCATCGTGCAGATCGACCAGCGCAGCGGCAAGGTGGTGAGCGAGATCGACGCCTCGGGGCTGCTCACGGCCGAGGAGCGCGCGGCCTTGGGGCCAGACGCGGTCTTGAACGGCATCGCCTACAACCCGAGCACGGAGACCTTCTACCTGACCGGCAAGTTGTGGCCGGCGCTCTTCGAGGTGAGGTTCGTCGAGCGCTAACCACAGGCGTTCGCACCGAATTCGACACCGAATTCAACACTGAAAAAGGCGCGCCCTCACGGGTAAGGCGCGGCTTCAGTCCTTCTTGCCGCCGCTCGAGCTCGCCTCCTTGCCGGTCTTGCTCGGCTCGGCCTTGCCCTCTGTCTTGCTCGTGCCGGTCTTGTTTGCCTCTGTCTTGCCCTCTGTCTTGCTCGAGTCGGTCTTGCCCTCGCTCTTGCCCTCACTCTTGCCCTCACTCTTGCCCTCGCTCTTGCCCTCGGTCTTCTCCTTTTGAGAGGCGCCGGACTTGCGCGAGTCGGTAACGTAGAAGCCCGAGCCCTTGAAGGCGATGCCGACGGGCTGGACGACGCGCCTCACAGGCTCGCCCGTCTCGGGGTGGGCGGTGAGGGCGGGTTCCTGGATGGACTGCCGAAACTCGAAGGTTTCGCCGGTAAGGTTCTTGTAGACATAGACGGGCATGCTGACTTCCTCCACGTGGACTGCTGCGGTTAGCGCCCTCCTGACAGAAGGCACTCAAGCTTTAATAGTAGCAGCTTTGTTAAGCTGGCGTCATGGCGCCTGTCGCAAACCGTCTGGCGGTGATCGGTGCCGGGGCCTGGGGAACGGCCCTGGCCGCGCTGCTGGCCCAAAACGGCCATGAGCTGCGCCTGTGGGCGCGGCGCGAAGCGCTCGCCGTGAGGCTCGAGGCGGAGCGGGTGAACGTCGACTACTTGCCGGGCCTGCGCCTGCCCGAGAACGTCCTGGTGAGCGCGGACGGCGAAGCGGTCATGGCCGGCGCCGAGGCGGCCTTTATGGTGGTTCCCAGCAAGGGCCTGCGCGGCGTCCTGGCCGCCCTACCGTCCGCGCCCGCCTACGTGTCCTGCGCCAAGGGCCTGGAGCCGGGCACCATGAAGCGCCTCAGCGAGGTGATCGCCGACTACCATCCCCGGGCGGCGCTGGCGGCCCTGTCGGGGCCCAACCTGGCCGGTGAGATCGCCGCCGGTCTGCCCGCCGCGAGCACGGTGGCCTCGCCCGATGCGGCCCTGGCCGCGCGGGTGCAGGGCTGGCTCACCCGGCCGCTCGTTCGCGTCTACTCGAGCGCCGATCTGGCCGGGGTGGAGGTGGCGGGCGCCGTCAAGAACGTCATCGCCCTGGCCGCCGGCATGGGTGACGGTTTGGGCTTGGGCGACAACGCCAAAGCCTCGATCATCACCCGGGGTCTGGCCGAGATGGTGCGGCTGGGCGTCCGCCTGGGCGGGCAGAGGCAGACCTTCTACGGCCTGGCGGGCCTGGGCGATCTCATCGCCACTTGTCACAGCCCGCGGTCGCGCAACCGCGGCGCCGGCGAGCGCGTCGTCACAGGGGGTGCGGTTGAAAGCGGCAAGACCGTCACCGAAGGCGTCCGCACCGTAGAGGCGCTGATGGACTACGCAGCCCGGGAGCGGCTCGAGCTGCCCATCGCGCGCGCGGTCTACGAGGTTATTTTCGAGGGCAAGCCCGCGCAGGCAGCTCTGCGCGACCTCATGAGCCGGGACATGAAGGCGGAATGGTGAGGGCAACTTCCGTAGATGCTTTAGGAGAGTCCTGAGCTTCATCCAATGACGACGACATCGCGCATTGCCCCTTCGGGGACACCGCGAAGCCCGTCTTCGCGCCGGTCTTCCAAAATAAGTGAGATCGCTCCCGCAAGGCTTTGTAGCGCTTCTTCCTTGGTCCGAGCTTGACCGTTGGCACCGGGAATCTCGGGAGAGTAGGCGATGAACCAGCCTTCGTCCTGCTCAATGATGGCGGTAAATTCGTTGCGCACAGCTACACCTCGTCTTCTCAAACCAAGGAACCACCTTTGGCGCGGTTGCAGCTTTCACAGAGAAGCTGCAGATTTCGAGCATTTTAAAATGCCCCTTTGGCTTGGTGTCTGATCATCTAGGCCCGCTCACTTTATACTTCTGATAACCCAACTCAGCCGATTTTCAAACAGTCGGATTCAGCTCGAGCGCTCCACGATGGTGACCCGCTCCATTCTGTCGGGCTTGGCGCCGCCCGGCCGCTGCGGGTCGATGCGCTCGAGCGTGTCGAGCACTTCCGTGCCTGCTACGACCCGGCCGAAGAC
>JALZLY010000260.1 GCA_030858465.1 Deinococcota bacterium | reverse complement strand
GTGGTGCGCCCGATGTGATTCGAACACATGACCTTGGGCTTAGGAGTCCCCTGCTCTGTCCAGCTGAGCTACGGGCGCAAACCTGAAGATTCTAAAAGATTCTAACAGAAAACCCGTGCTCCGATGTTACAGCGCTAACCAAGAAGTCCCTCTTCGACCAGCGAAGCTCAGGCACATGGCGATACGCTCAAATACGCTGAAGACTCCAGGCGCTAAGGACTCCATGCGAAAAGCCCCTCGAGCTTTGTGACTGACTTCGCCTTGGCCGACCGTTCTTTGTACTTATACCAACTGCCAGCCGAAGAGTTGTAAACTATAGGCACTTATTCCTCAAGCGATGAAGAGGAGGCAGCTTCTATGGCACGACCTCTTGAAGTTGAATGGCAAGACACAGCAGACACGCTTTACGGCCACTATAAGGAAGCGAAAGACACACAAGACCGCACCCGCCTCCAAGCACTATGGCGGGTGCGCCAAGGCGACAGCCTTCAGGCGGCGGCCGAGACGGTCGGGTGCATCCTGTGAGCGTAGGACGCTGGCTTGACTGGTACCGCCAGGGTGGTCTTGAGGAGGTGCTCTGCCGGCGTCACGGAGGGAGTGGTGGTACAAGCGGCCTATCTCAGTGCCGAGAAGGCGCAAGGGCTGCTTGAGCGAGCCCAGGCGGGTGAGGTGCGCAGCATCCAAGATGGTGTAGCGTGGGCCAAGGAGGAGCACGACATCCACTACAGCTACTGGGGAATGCGCCACGTGTTTGCGCGGCTGGAGCTGAAGAAGAAAGTCCCCCGCCCCAGGTCACCCAAGGCCTCGCATGAGGCTCAAGTAGCCTGGAAAAGGGGGGATTGAAGAAGAAGCTTGCCGCCTCCGGGGTGACGGACAAGGCAGGCGTCTTTTGGGCTGACGAGATGCGCGTCGGGCTGATTGGCGAGACCAGGCGCGTGTGGGCACCGCGCGGGCTGAAGGTGGAGCAGGAACGGGAGTACGTCTACGAGTGGGGCTACTTGAATCTGGCGGTGAACAGCCTCAGCGGCGAGCTTTACTGGAGCTGGACAAAGGACATGAAGGCCGCCTCCATTGCTTCTTTTGTGCAAAGCTTAGGCCCTCCAGTCAAGCTGGACGAACGGTAGTGGGCCTCACCTAGACGTGATCATCTATTTCTGCAACCGCTGCAACGCCTCGGGGTGAGGCTAATCTTCGTCGGCTTCCACGATCTCGCCCAAGCTCTCGAGGCTCTCCTTGTAGAGCATCAGGGCCAAATCCTTGACCTTGGCGACGGCCTCCTGGCCTTGCAGATGCGTCTCGACGCGGCTGTTGGCCACGCTCAGGCTGGCGGCCAGCAGTTCGGGAAAGAGGGGCCAAGGGCCTTGAAACTCGCCGGCGGCACTGGGCACGGCCGCGACTTTGGCCGGCGTGTCCAGTGCCTCCAGGGCGGCTATGCTGGCCTGGCGCTCGGCCTCGCGTTTGGTCTTGGCCTGGGCGCGGCCGCGCACGTCGCCGCGGATGCTCACCTCGGCGGTGAAGACGCGCTCATGGGCCGGGCCCGAGCTGTTGGTGTCGAACTGCGGCTTGCCGAGGCCCAGGGCGCGGCAGCGCTCGATCAGGACGCCTTTGGCTTCTTTCATACCTTTGCTTCTCTCATAGTGGACTCCTCGAGTCGGCTGACTCATACATGGTACGTATGGTGGGGTACGTATGGTGGGGCACGTCGCTGACGGCGCCGCGATCCTTGCCAGCCTAACACCTGGGCCAAGGACGGGCACCATGCTCGAGATGGGGTGCGAACAGGTGGATGACGGCCTTCTGAAGCATGTGGACCTCAGCATGTGGACCTCGAGGCGTAGCTTGAGGTCGTCGCCCGTAGTCGTGGACGCAGGTCTAGAGACATGCCTGAAGTAGCATGTTCTTATGATCAGGCTTTTGCTCTGTGACGACCACGCCATGTTCCGGCAGGGGCTTAAGGGCCTGCTCGAGATCGAGGAGGACGTGCGCGTCATCGGCGAGGCGGCTACTGGGCGCGAGGCGATTCGCTACGCGCTGGAGACCCGCCCCGACATCATCGTCATGGACATCCAGATGCCCGAGCTCGACGGCGTCCGGGCGACCCAGGCCATCTTGGGCGAGTTTCCCGAGGCCAAGGTCATCATCCTCACCATGTACCGCCAGGACCGCTACGTCTTCGAGGCGATCAAGGCCGGCGCCCGCGGTTACATGCTCAAGGACGCCGACTCGTCGGAGCTGATCGGCGCCATCCGGCGCGTGGCGGAGGGGGAGACGCTGCTGGGCGCGGAGATGGCCGCGTCCATCTTGGACGAGTTCAAGAAGGTCAAGGAGGAGCTGCCCAGTGAGACGGTCTCCGAGTTGACCGAGCGGGAGGCGACCATCTTGCGGCTGCTGGCCCACGGCTGCTCGAACCAGCAGATCGCCGACAAGCTTGGCGTCAGCGAGAAGACGGTGCGCAACCGGCTCTCGGAGATCTTCTCCAAGCTGCGCCTCAACAACCGCACTCAGGCCGCCCTCTACGCGCTCCGCGAGGGCATCGCCACCTTAAAAGACGATGGGCCGTGAAGGGGCGGACCGTCAAGCAAGGGACCGTCAAGCAAGGGACCGTCAAGCAAGGGACCATCGGGCAACAGGCGACCAAGTGCTTCCGGGCGGGGTGCGGCCGCGAGCGCGAGGGGCCGGCCGATCTGGCCGATCTGGCCTATACCGACCTCGCCTTTGCCGAGTGCCCAGCTTGCCCGCACCGCTTAGAGCCCGAGGGCGGCCCCGCCTTCTGCCGCTGGCTGAGCGCGGGGGCGCCGCATCCCTTTGCAGCACTGGCCGGCTGGACGCCCGGCGAGAAGGGCTAGTTATGGCCGCCATCTACCTTAGGTTAAAGGCCCTAGTGGGCCTCACCTCTAGGTTAAGGGCCCTAGTGGGCCTCACCTGGCGGACTGGTAAGACTGTGGGGATAGAGCCTTGATGCCTAACCGTGACGCCAGCCTGCTGAACGACCTCGTCGCCCTGCTCGAGGCCATCTGCCAGACGCCCGCGCCGACCTTCGAGGAGGCCGAGCGGGGCGCGCTCATCTATGGGCTGCTCGAGGCCGGCGGGCTCCGCCCCCACCGCGACGAGGTCGGCAACGTCACCGCCGATCTGCCCGGCGGCGAGGGGCCGCGCGTCCTCGTCGCGGCGCACCTGGACACCGTCTTCGAGCGCGGCGTGGACCTGACCGTCCGGCGCGAGGGAAACCGCCTCTGTGCGCCCGGCATCGGCGACAACAGCGCCAGCCTGGCGGTGCTCAGCCATCTCGTACTCCACGGGCTCGAGGCTTCGCGGCCCCGCCTCACCTACGCCGCGACGGTCGGCGAGGAGGGTTTGGGCGACCTGCGCGGCATCCGCGCCCTGCTCAAGGCGAGGCGCCACGACTTCGACTGCATGATCGCCATCGACGGCCACCTGGGCACGGTCATCGATCGCAGCGTGGGCTCCAAGCGCTACAGCGTGCGCTTTTTCGCGCGCGGCGGCCACTCCTGGGGCGACTTTCCCAGCCCCAGCGCCGTTCACGCCCTCGGCGAGGCGATCCACGCGCTGAACCGGATGAAGGTGCCGCGCGAGCCGCGCAGCTCCTACAACGTGGGCCTGGTCTCGGGTGGCACCAGCGTCAACGCCATCGCCCAGGAGGCTGGCCTCTTTCTCGACCTGCGCAGCGTGGACGCGCCTGCGCTGGCGCACCTCGAGCAGCAGGCGCTGGCGGCGGTGCGGCAGGCCGGTGAGCGCCTGGGCGTCAGGGTCGAGGTCGAGCGGGTCGGCGACCGACCCGCCGCCTGGGTGGACAATGGTCCCCTCGCCCAGGCGGCGGTGCGGGCCCTGGAGGGCGCCGGCCTGAGCGCCCGCAGGGCCGCGAGCAGCACCGACGCCAACGCCGCCATGGCCGCGGGTTTGCCCGCCATCACCTTTGGCGTCTACCGCGGCGGCGACCCGCACCGCCTGAGCGAGTGGCTCGAGCCCGACTCGCTTGTGACGGGCTACCGGGCGCTGGGGCGGCTCGTGGCGGAACTGGCGAAGCTGTAGGGGCAGAGGTCGGGCTTCCTTGTCAGCGTCCCCGCTTTCTGGCGGTCAGGGCCAGGCGGTCGACGCGTTCGTTTTCGCGCTGGCCGGCGTGGCCTCTCGTCCACTGCCAGTGGAGGTCGTGGACGCGACTCAGGTCCAGAAGCCGCCGCCACAGGTCCTGGTTCTTGACCGGCTGCCTGGCGGCCGTCTTCCAGCCGCTCCTCAGCCAGTTGTCGAGCCAGCCGTCGGTAAAGGCCCTCTTCAGGTACTGCGAGTCGGTCACCAGGACGACGCGGCAGGGCTCCTTGAGCGTCTCGAGGGCGCGCACGGCGGCGGTCAGCTCCATGCGGTTGTTGGTGGTCTTCGCCTGGGAGCCCGAGGCCTCGAGCTCGGCGTCGCCGTACTGGAGGAGATAGCCCCACCCGCCCGCGCCGGACTGGGTGTCGCAGGAGCCGTCGGTGTAGACCCTGACCTCCTTTAACTCCACAGGGGGCGTGGGTTCGTGTAGCTCGTTCATGTTGCCATCCTATCCCGGCTGCGGGTGGTCGAACTGGGGTGGATCATCCACCACAGGTGCTTGTATGTGTACAAACCTTAGACTATACTAAAGGAAGGTTTTACAGAGCCTCCACAAGGCGGAGGCTTGAACGCTTGAGATTCCTGCGGGCGGAGCCTGAGACAGAGCTCCCGAAGCGAGTTCCAAACGAGGTGCGGCATGCTATTAGCCAAGTACACGGTCAACGAAGCGGAGGAGCGAACCAAGGTTCCGGCCACTACCTTGCGGCAGTGGGAAAGGCGCTACGGCTTTCCCGCGCCGGAACGCACCGAGTCCGGTTACCGCCTCTACAGCGACGAGGACATCTCGCTTATCGAGGAGATGAGGCGGCACATCGCCTCGGGCGTCGCGGCCTCGCGGGCCGCCGAGCTGGCCAAGGCCGAGAGGCGGCGCGGCGACGGCCCGCGCCCGCTGGCCGAGTTGCAGACAGAACTCCTAGCGGCGCTCTTGGATCTCAACGAGACGAGGGCCGACGGGGTGATGAGCGAGGCCCACGCGCTTCATCCGGTCAACGCGGTCATGCTGGGGCTCATCCAGGCCACCATGGTCGAGATCGGCACCAGGTGGCACCAGGGCAAGCTGAGCACCACCACCGAGCACTACGCCAGCGCCTACATGAACGGCCGCCT
Organism: Deinococcota bacterium; assembly: GCA_030858465.1. Lineage (NCBI taxonomy): Bacteria > Thermotogati > Deinococcota > Deinococcota bacterium. The sequence goes on along the minus strand of JALZLY010000260.1, from coordinate 5,576 downwards.
GCGCTCGCTGCTCGCCCTCTCCGGCGACAGCAGGACCGGCGCGACCGCCGTCGTCACCTGCGCGCCTTTGGAGCAGCACGAGCTCGGCCCGCTCATCCTCGCGGTGATGTTGCGGCGGGCCGGCTACCGGGTCTTCTATCTGGGCGCCAACACTCCCGTGGCGGACCTGCACGACATGGTGCAGGCCTTGCGCCCCGGCGGCGTGTTCATCTCGGCCTCGACCGCGCTCGCGGTGGGGGGGCTCGAGGCGAGCCGCGAGCTGCTCGGCGGCATGAACACGCTGGTCGTGTACGGGGGCAGGGCCTTTGGCGAAACCCCCGGCCTGGCGGAGCGCTTGGGCGGCCATTACCTGGGCCCGGACGCGGAGGGCGCCGTCGAGCGCTTTCACGAGCGCTTGTCGGCGGGGGCGTGAGGGTGGTGAGGCGCCCCACGAAGCCGTTCGCGCCGACGTGGCGGTAGTCGGCGCGGGCATCGCCGGGCTGACGGCGGCGGCACTCTTGGCGGCGCGCGGCTACCGGGTGGTGGTGGTCGAGCGCGACGTCCACCCCGGCGGCTGCGCGGCGGGATTCACCAGGGACGGCTACCGCTTCGCGGTCGGGGCGACGGTAGCGACGGGCTTCGAGAGGGGCGGCCTGCACCGGCGGATCTATGACCATCTGGGCCTAGAGCCCCGTTACGTCAATGTCTCGCCCGCCCTGCGCGTTCACCTGCCCGACCGCGTGGTCCGGGTGATGACCGAGCGCCCTGCCTGGGAGGCGGAGTTGGCGCGGGTCTTTCCCGGTCAGGAGCCGGCCAAGCGCGCCTTCTGGCGTCACCTGGCCCGCCTGGCGGACGGCATGTACCATGCGGCCACGCGCTTTCCGGTCATGCCCTTTACCAGCTGGTGCGACCTGGCCGACACCGCGCGCGCCGTGCACCCTAGGCTGCTGCCGCTGCTCTTCCTCCATGACGGCGGCAACCTGCTCGTCTCGACGAGCCCCTACTGGGACCGCAGCCGCGCCCCCGAGGGCAAACGGGCCGTCACCGTCAGCACTCACGTCGACGCCGAGAGGTGGATGGCGCTCGACAAGGCCAGCTATGAGTCAGAAAAGCGTTACATGGAGGACTGTATGCTCAGCACCATTGAACAGCTATGGCCCAAGGTTAAGAGCGGAATCGAGGTTTTCATGAGCGGTAGCCCACGTACTTTTCATAATTTCACACGCCGGCTGGGTGGAACAGTAGGCGGGACCCCACAAGTTCATGGGCACAGCAACTTTGCCGCGACCTCTCACCGGAGCGACGTTCGCGGCCTCTTCCTCGCTGGCGACACCGTCTTTCCCGGCCAGGGCACCATCGGCGTCACCGTCTCGGGATACAACGCCGCGCGCAGCGCCGCCAGGTATCTCAGCTCTGTCAGCAAAGCTCCCATCGCTCCCCCTCGCCATCCCAAGGAGGCAAAGTCATGAACGAAATCATCGAGAAAGTCCAGCCCTCGTTTTCCGCGCCGAGCCAGACGCTGAACTACAGCCGCAAGCAGACCCTCTATCTGAGTGGCGACCCCGCACATTCGGTCTTTCGTGTCTCCGACGGTCTCGTCCGCATTACCCGGATGACCCCCGAGGGCCGTACCCTGACCGTGCGTCACGTGATGCCCGGCGACTTTTTCGGCGAGGAGGCCTTTGTGAACAGCCGGCGTGAGGAGATCGCCGAAGCTCTGACCAACGCTCAGATCGAGGCCATCGACCCGCAGATGATCAACCACGCCGACCTGATGACCATCACCCAGTCGCTGTCCAACCAGATGCAGCGCCTCATGGACTACGAGTATCACCTGCAGACGGGCGACCTGCGCCAGCGCGTGTCTCGCTACCTGCTCAAGCTCGGCGGTACGCCGCTCGCCACCATCAGCGACGAGGGCTTCGTGACCGTCTCGGCCACCCACGAGCTCATCGCCGAGGGCACCGCCAGCACCCGCGAGAGCGTCTCGAAGATAATTACCGAGCTGCGCTCGGACGGCTTCATCGAGTCGGGCTACCGCAACATCATTCTCCTCAAGCCCAACGAGCTCGAGGAGATCGCCGAAGGCTTATAGGACCGGCGGATAGGTGCAGACCTCAAGCTTCGGGCTCGCCCGAGGCTTCTTTTTTGGAATGGGTTTTTAGGATGAGGGGGAGAAGATGACCATCGTGGTGACGGGCGCGAGCGGCTTCGTCGGCGCTCATCTGGTAAAGGCGCTGAGCGCTGCCGGACATCGTGTCGTCGCCCTGTCCAGAGGCGGTGAGGCCCCGGCCGAGACAGTGCTGGCTGAGGCAGTGTTGGCCGAGACAGTGTTGGCCGAGACAGTGTTGGCCGAGACAGAGACACGCGACAGCGTCACCGCCGCCAAGGGCGAGGTGACGAGCGGGGAAGGGCTCGCCGAGGCGTTTCACCGCGCGGACGCGGTCATCCACCTCGTCGGCATCATCCGCGAGACGAAAGGGGCGAGCTTCGAGAGGGTCCACGTCGAGGGGACGCGCCAGGTCTTGGCGGCGGCTCGGCAGGCCGGCGTCACGCGCTTTGTCCACATGAGCGCGCTGGGCGCGGACGAAAGGAGCGAGAGCCGCTACAGGGCGACCAAGGCGCAGGCCGAGAGGCTGGTGCGGGCTTCAGGGCTTAAGTGGACGGTCTTTCGCCCGAGCCTCATCTTCGGCCCCGGCGACGACTTTTTCGGCAATATCTTGAGGCGCCTGGTGACGGGCTATCCGCTGGTCATCCCGCAGATAGGCCGGGGGGACTTTCCCTTTCGCCCGGTGTGGATCGGCGACGTGGTGAGCGCCTTGGCGCAGAGCTTGGCGAAGCCCGAGACGGTCGGTCAGAGCTACGAGCTGGTGGGGCCGAGGGAGTACCGCTTCGCCGAGCTCCTGGAGCGCGTCAAGGCTGCCTTGGGCAGCAACAAGCCCAGATTTCCGGTGCCCGTGGCCTTGATGCGTTTGGCCGTCCCGCTGATGCAGGTCCTGCCCGAGCCGCCCATCACCCCAGACCAGTTCAGAATGCTCCTGGCCGGCAATACCGCTGACCCTGCGGCGATGCGGGCGACCTTCGCGCTCGAGTGGCGCAGTCTCGAGACCGAGCTGCCCCGCATCCTGGCGCGCGCATGATCCCCTTGGCTCTCTTCCTTCTCCTGACGGCCTGCCTGCCGAGGCTCACCGCTTGGGGCCGGCAGGCGACGAGCGCGCCGCCTAGGGGCCGGCCGCCTTCCGCGCGGTGCTCGAGTTTCTGGAGCGAAACCGTCCCTAGAGGCGCATGGCTGACGGCCTGTTCGTCCTGATTCTGCTGGTGTTGGCGGCGACCCTGGAGCGTCTCGAGCAGCGTCCCTTCGTGGCCACGCGCATGGGCGAGCTTGTGGCTGTCGTGCTCGGGGGAATACCGCTCCGTCTGGAGGAGGCTCTCCCTTACCGGCTGCTCGAGGTCCGCCGGCTGCCGGGCGTCGGCTTCAGGCCCGCCGCGCAGACCTGGGGCGAGCTGGTGCTGGTGGTGCGGGGCCACGGCTCGGCGCGGCTCTTGGCGCACGAGGCCTGCCACGTGAGACAGTTTCAGCGCCTCACGAGCTTTGGTTTGTGGGCGCGCTATCTCGGGCAGTGGCTCGGCGGCCTCATCCGCCACCGCAATCTCTTCTTGGCTTACTGGACGATGGGGCTCGAGGTCGAGGCCAGGGCCGCCGAGACAGGTGCATACCCGGCATGAAAGGAGGAAGGCGTGGAGGCGAGTAACCTGGGCCGGCACTACCTGGAGGTGGTGACGAAGACCTTTGCGGACCAAAAGCGGCTGGCCGAAGGCGCGCTGCTGCAACTTGAGGCCGAGCAGGTTCACTGGCGGCCCGACCCCGAGTCGAACAGTATCGCCGTCATCGTCAAGCACATGAGCGGCAACATGGCCTCGCGCTGGACAGAGCTGTTGACCTCGGACGGCGAAAAGGAAAGTCGCGACCGCGACGCCGAATTCGTCGCTGACGGCGCGAGCATCGACACGCTCATGGCGGCGTGGGAAGCGGGCTGGGCTCGTCTCTTCGCGGCGCTCGAGGGCTTGTCTCCCGGTGATCTGCTTAAGACCGTCACCATCAGGGGTGAAGCGCACACGGTCCTGGAGGCGCTCGAGCGCCAAGTTTCGCACTATGGCTACCACGTTGGGCAGATCGTCTACCTCGCCAAGCTTCTCAAGGCCTCTGACTGGCGGACGCTGTCGATTCCCAAAGGGCAGTCCAAGACCTACCGTGATAAGGCTAGCAACAATGGCAAGGGATCGTAGGTTACGCAAACAAGGCGTGAAGCAGGTGCGGCGCCAAGCGTGGATCACATGGTTTCATATTGTCCACTCATGGTATCTGCCAAACATCAAGCTGCACGCGCGCGGTGACCGAGACAAGAAAGGAAAGGCCGGCTATGGGCTCATGCGAGAGTTTGCGGAAAAGCGCATGGACCTCGAGCTCATCACCAAGGACGCGTTGGAGACGATCATCACCTATGGCGGCGGCGTCTTCAGGCAAACCTGCGTGCTCATGCAGACCGCCGCGGATCACGCTGAAGATAAGGACAAGGCGAAAATCAGCATGGAGGAGGCTCGAGCCGCCATTGCCGAGGTCTCAAACGGTCTTCAGTCGCAACTGACAACCGAAGATCTGAAAACGCTGAAGCGCGTAGCGGAAGACAACGGCACGCAACTCGCCTTTGAAGCCGCGAAGCTTCTTCATAACCTGAGCCTCTTGCGTTATCCAAACGACCATCACTGGCATGACGTGAACCCCGTGCTGTGGGAGCTTGTCGATGGCTACGGTCCCTAAAGCAGCCACTAAGCTCGGGCCGGCGGAAGCCTCCCGAACTGTCGGCAAGGTGCTAGCGCGCGCCAAGACATTCAGCAGCCCCGCGATAGTCGTAGTTGAGTTCTCGAGCGAGCGCAGCCGTCTCGAGGCGCTCGAGGCACTGAAGACATATCTGGCAGAGACCGATGATGTTCTTGTCGAGGTCAACTTGCGAGACCAGCAGGATTTGCTCGAGGCTGTAGCGAACCTGGCACCCAACCAAATCGCCAGCGTTCACGGCCTGCATGCCCAACCCGAATTGGTCCGGCGCCTCAACTGGCGGCGTGAGTTCTTCACGGATAACAACATGCGGGTGGTGTTTTGGCTCAACTTTGAAGAGGTGAAAGACCTGGTGGCGAGAGCACCGGACTTTTGGGCCTTTCGCAACCGGCATCTTATGCTTGAACCGAGTCCTCGAGAGGCGGCTCATAGTACTGAATCACGGTATCACAGCTTTGGCGTTTTAGAGCTCTCCAACTTACCGGCTCAAGCGAAAGCTGACCGGATCGAAGCTTTGGGAGAGCTTCTGGCGGGAATAGATAACATCAAATCGCCAAGAGCGCAAATCATTAGAGATGACTTGGCTCAGCTTTTATGGGAAACGGGTCATTATGAAGAGGCCATCGAGCACCTTTTACCGGAAAAACACAAAAGAAAGCCCCCGGATTTATCCGTGGGGATGAATTTTGTGCGGCGATAGCCGGGCTTTTCAATGCCGGAATGTGCTATACTGCTTGTAGGACGAAAGTCCAGAGCACAA
>JALZLY010000259.1 GCA_030858465.1 Deinococcota bacterium | reverse complement strand
AGCGTTCGTAGGGTCATTTCGTTCATCATGATGGTAAGCAGATGGACATCCAAGAAGAGCTCAAACACCCACCTAGCGGTAGGTCGCTGGGTGGGCTTACCTTTCTGGTCAGGGACGTGTGCGTGATATAGAACGGGCAAAGCCCGGCCCGTTGGGCCTAGTTCGCTGCCTTAGAGTCTTGCGTATACGATGTTCCAAGGCAGCGTAAACCAGTAAGCATACCGTCATCACCATCAACAGCGCCATAATGCGCTCGACTTTTTTGAGGAACAGGGTACTTGCCAAAAACATCGGGTGTTTGAGAAAGCGAAATCCGCGCTCAACGTGCGCTTGGCCTTTGTACTCAGTGAGGATGTCGGCGTCGCTCAGGTCGTCTTCGTCGAGGTTGTTGGTCGCCAGGATAAAGCACGACCGCTTGGTGATGAGCATTTCACGCTGGCTAATGGTGGCGGCGAGTGCGCCGCCGACGTGGTAACTGATGGTCTCTGGAACGGCGTCCTTGCGGGGTCTTCCAGCACTGGCGAAGTGCTTGTGTGAGATGGTCTCGACCTCGTGGACGGTAAGGACCTTGAGGGTCTTCTGGTAAGCCGCCAGAGCACGCTCGGCGTCTTCAGGGCAGTTAAAGCGTGTCCTACAGAGCTTCTCAAACGCTTTATGTTCTTGTTGTGACTGTTTAAAGAGTTCTTTGTCGACACTCTTGACTGCGCGAGCACGCGCCTGCTCGGAGTAGATGAGTAGCCAGCGCTGCTCAACCTCAGCGTAGTGGCTCCTCAGTGGGGTGTAGCGGTAGCCCTCGGTGAGGTCATGCATCGCCTCGACATCGACCTCACTCAGGTGTTCCTTTACCTCTTTGAGCGTGCCGGGGACGCCCATAATCCAATTCACCCTTTGCTGCTCATAGGCTTTGAGACTAGCGCTGGTGTAGCCCGCGCTGTCGCTCACTATCAGGGTTAGCCCGTGGTCAGTCTGGAGATGGGCGATGTGGGTGTCAATGCTCTGCTCAAACGTCACCTTGTCGCTGCTATTGCCGCTCAGGGGCTCCATCATCATCGGCAAACTGGCCTGGTTCTCGGTGATGAGTTCGAGCACCACCTGGTTCAGGTCCGGTCGGTGGTCTCTGCTGTAGCCCTGAGTGATGTGAATAAGCTTGTCGTCCTCAGCGGGTGGCTCGTCGCTGTTGTACTCGCCATCGACGTGGAAGCTTGTTGTATCCATGTGAGCTACTTTTGGGACAATGCCGAGCCGCGTGGCAGCCTGAGCAGCAATCTTCATGTACAGCTCGCTTACCCCATAGGCATAAAGGTCATCAAGCGCTTTGCCTAAGGCGTCATCGTTGAGATGCTCCGGCTCTATCCCTGCACCCAACAACCGCCCGGTTGGTTTGTTCTGGAAGAACCTCGTCGTCAGGTAAAGACGTCTGTTGGCAAACCCTAAGCCGTTGAGGACCATGGCCTTGAGTGCCTGCCCGACGCTGACTGTACGTTGCTCCAGATCCTGAGGAACAAGCTCATCAACAAGCTCGCCAATCCCAAGTTCATCGAACATTCCCGCTACCAAACCTAAGTGCTCCAGGGTCTCGCTCTTGTATGTTTCGCTCATGCTTCAGCATGTCATGCCCTAATTCCAAAATCGGCAAAAGGGGGGGCGGAATGTCAGGTCATGACTCTCTCGCCGAGCCTAAGAGGTGCACGCTGACGACCTCGGGCGTTGCGGCGTGCCGGCCACTATCGGCTGGAACAATAAAACAGCCCCTTCTGGAGGGGCTTCGTGGTGGGTCGTATAGGACTCGAACCTATAACCCGCTGATTAAGAGTCAGCTGCTCTACCGGTTGAGCTAACGACCCGCTAGCTTCGTCATTGTAGAGCCTCTCTCGGCAGCGGTCAAGCGCTTATGCAACCAGCTCGAGCCGGACAGACGTCAGCGTCGGCGGCCATCTGGCGGCGGGCTGGGACGCCTACGGCCGCAACAACCACGCCCTCCTGATAGGAGACGACCTCGGCGCGCGGGCAGAGAAGAGGTGGTGACGGCGCTCGAGTGGTTGGGAGCCTGGCTCGAGCAGGAGTCGGAAGTCCTTCTCTGATTCTGCCTTTAGGCCTCGAACACCACCGGCATGATGAGCGGGTTGCGGCCCGTCGCCTTGCGCAGGTAACGGCGCACCGGGTAGAAGATGTCGTCGCGAATGTCGCCCAGGTTGCGTTTTTCGCGAACGGCGCGTTGCAGGCTCTCCAGGGCGATGCGCTGGATCTCGGCGTGGACGTCCTTGTGGTTTTGCATGACGCCGCGGCTGACTACCTCGATCGAGGGCTTTTTGCCCGTCACCGCCATGATGACCACCACGCCCTCCTCCGCGAGCGTCTGGCGGTCACGGATGACGGGCTCGGAGACCTCCTCGCGGGTGCTGCCCACGCCGTCGACGTAGATGACGCCCGCCTCGACCTCTCCGACCTTCCTCATGTCGTCGCGAGCAATCTCGATAACGTCGCCGTTTTCGACGATGAGGTTTTTCTGCGGCGGCCTCGACATGCCCTCGGCGAGGCGGACGTGGTTGACCTGGTGGCGCGGCTCGCCGTGGAAGGGGATGAAGAACTTGGGCCGGGTGAGGTCCAAGATCAGCTTGAGCTCTTCCTGGCTGGCGTGGCCCGAGGCGTGGACCTTGTAGGTCGGCGGGTAGAAGACGTTGACCTTGCGCGCGTAGAGCTGGTTGATGACGCGCCCCACCGCTTCCTCGTTGCCGGGAATGGGGTTTGAGGACATGATGACGGTGTCGCCCGGCTTCAGGTTGATCTTGCGGTGGTTGCCCGCCGCCAAGCGCGACAGGGCGGCCATCGGCTGGCCCTGCGAACCGGTGCACAAAAAGAGCACCTTGTCATCGGGCAACTGGGCCATCTGGTCGGTGCTGATGATCTTCTGTTTGCTTTCCAGATAACCGAGTTCCTGGGCGATCGCGATGTTCTTGACCATCGAGCGCCCCTCCACCACCACACGGCGGTCGTGCGCTTCCGCCACGCGGATGAAGTTCTGCAGGCGGTGGACGTGCGACGCGAAGGTGGTCACCAAGACGCGGCCCTTGGCCTTGGCGACCAGGGCTTCGACGCTTTGCATCACGTCCTGCTCGCTCAAGGTGTAGCCCGGCCGCTCGGCGTTGGTCGAGTCGGAGATAAGCGCCAGGACGCCCTCCTCGCCCGCCTGGGCGAGCTTGTGGAGGTGGCTGGTCTTGCCGTCGGCGGGGTTGTAGTCGAGCTTGAAGTCGCCCGAATGGACGATGCGGCCGATGGGGGTGTGGATGATGACGCCCGAGTTGTCGGGGATCGAGTGGGTCATCCTGAAAAAGTCCACCGTGAAGTAGCGGCTGATCTTGATCCGCTCGTCGGGCGTGATCTCGCGCAGGTCCACGTCGTTTTCCGAGAGGTTGAACTCCTCGAACTTGCCCCTTAGGAGCCCGAGCGTCAGCTTGGCGCCGTACATGGGCAGCTTGGGCAGGAGGCGGAGCATGTAGGGCAGGCCGCCGATGTGGTCCTCGTGGCCGTGGGTGAGCACCCAGCCCTTGATCTTGTCCTGATTTTCGATCACCCAGTCGATCTTGGGCACCAGAATGTCGACGCCGAGCATGTCGGCGTCGGGAAAGGCGAGGCCGCCGTCAACGAGCAGGATCTCGTCCTCGTAACCAAAGGCGAACATGTTCTTGCCGATCTCGCCCATGCCGCCGAGCGGCACGAACTGCACGACCTTCTGGCCGTCCTGCTTCTGGCCGTCTTGCTTGGGATTGTCCTGCTTGGGATTGTCCTGACTTGATTTGCCGTCTGATTTGGTGCCGCGTCTACGAGCCATCGATCTCCTTTATCACGCCAAAGCGGCCCCCATTTTGTTCACCGCATGGGGGAGGCGGGAGGTCATAAATCAAACATTGAAGGTAACATTGAAGATCAAGGATATTGAACGTTGGACCTTCAATCTTTGATTGTGTTTAGCGTCGGTCGCGCGGGCCACGGTCACGGCCCCGGTCGCGTGGGCCACGGTCGCCACCACGGTCGCCACCACGGTCGCCACCGCCGCGGCCCTCGGCGGGGCGGCGGGGCGGGATCTTGCCCTCGAGCTCGGGGCGGATCAGGTCGAGCTTGCCGCGCGCGTCGATGGTGTTGACTTTGACGCGGACCCTGTCGCCCACCTTGAGGTGCTCGTCGACGTTGTCGACCCTGCCCTCGGCGATCTGCGAGATGTGCAAGAGGCCATCGGTGCCGGGGAAGAGGGTGATGAAGGCGCCGAAGTCCAAGACCTTGGCGACGGTGCCCTCGTAGATGGCGCCCACTTCCGCTTCCAGGGTCAGCTCGCGGATGCGCTGCGCGACCGCCTCGGCGGCCTCGCCGTCGGCGCTGTAGACGCGGATGGTGCCGTCCTCGCCCACGTCTATTTGCGCGCCCATCGCCTCGAGCTCGCGGATCTGCTTGCCGCCCGGGCCGATCACCGTGCCGATCTTCTCCTGGGCGATCTTGACCGTCATGATGCGCGGCGCCTTGGGCGCGAGTTCGCCGCGCGGCTCGGCCATCACCTTGCTCATCTCGTCCAGGATGTGGACGCGGCCCGTCTTGGCCTGCTCGAGCGCCTCGCGCATGAGCTCGGCGGTGATGCCCCTAATCTTGATATCCATCTGCAGGGCGGTCACCCCGTCACGGCTGCCCGTCACCTTGAAGTCCATGTCGCCGATGGCGTCCTCGCTGCCCAGGATGTCGCTCAGGATAGCGTGGCGTCCTTCCTCCTTGACCAGGCCCATGGCGATGCCGGCGACGGGCTTTTTGATAGGCACGCCCGCATCCATGAGGCTCAAACAGCCCGCGCAGACGGTCGCCATCGAGCTCGAGCCGTTCGACTCCAGGACCTCGCCGACGATGCGGATGGTGTAGGGAAAGTCGTCCTGGCTGGGGATGACGTTTTCCAGCGCGCGCCGAGCCAGGTTGCCGTGGCCGACCTCGCGCCTAGACACGCCGCGCAGGCGCTTGACCTCGCCCGTCGAGAAGGGCGGAAAGTTGTAGTGCAGCATGAAGTCCTCGGTGCCCTCTAAGCCGAGGTCGTCGACCAGGCGGTTGTCCTTGCGGGTGCCGAGCGTGGTCACGCCCAGGACCTGCGTCTCGCCGCGGGTGAACACCGCCGAGCCGTGGGCCATCGGCAGGACCGAGGTTTCGATCCAGATGGGGCGGATGTCTTTGGGCGCGCGGCCGTCGGCGCGGACGTTGTCCTCGAGGACGAGGCGGCGCGCCTCCCTGGCGGCGGCCTTGGAGAAGACCTCCTTCAAAACCGTGATGCGCTCCCCTGCGCCTTCGGCCTCGGCGTCGGGCACCTTGTCCGCGATGATGGTGTCGCGTAGCTCCTTTTGTCTGAGGCTGCGCTCCTGCTTGGCGGGGACGCGCAGGATGTCGCGCAGGCCTCTCGCCGTCGCCTCGCGGTACATGAGGTCCACGTCCTCGGCGCTGATAGCGGTGGCGGGGCTGTACTCGGTCTTCTCCTTGCCGGTCTCGGCGGCCAGCCTCTCGATGAGCCCGAGGACGCCCTGCATCTCCTGGTGGGCGAATTCGATGGCGCCGACCATCACGCTCTCGGAGAGTTCGTTGGCCGAGGCTTCGACCATCAACACGGCGTCGCGGCTGCCGGCCACGGTCAGCTCGAGCGCGGACGCCTCCATCTCCTGGAAGGTCGGGTTGAGGACGTACTCGCCGCCGATGTAGCCGACGTTGACGCAGGCGGTCGGGCCGTCCCAGGGCGCGTTGCTCATCATCAGGGCGGCCGAGGCGCCGATGGCCGCCAAGGGCGCCGGGTCGTTCTGCTGGTCGGCGCTGAGGACGGTAATCAGCACCTGCACCTCGTTGCGCAGGTCCTTGGGGAAGAGCGGGCGGATCTGCCGGTCGGTCAGCCGGGCGTTCAGGGTCGCCTGGCTGCCGGGCCGGCCCTCGCGGCGCAAGAACGAGCCGGGAATCTTGCCGATGGCGTAGTGGCGCTCCTCGTACTCGACGGTGAGCGGCAAGAAGTCCAGCGGCGAGCCGGAGGTGGACATCTGCGCGGTCACCAAGACCACGGTTTCGCCGTAGCGCAGGGTGACGCTGCCGCTCGCCAGCTTGGCGTACTTGCCGGTCTCGAGGCTGAGTTCGCGTCCGCCCAGCGTGGTGCTGTAGCGTTTGGCTTGGGGTATGGTCACGGTTGCTCCTTTGTAGCTTTGGACTTCAATGTAGCTTTGGACTCCAAGATAGTTTTTTTCACAAGAATAGTTTTTTCGCAAGAGATGCTTTCACAAGATTCTCGAGCTAAGCCAGATAAAGCATATAGAACTCGAGCGAGGCGCGACGGCCTCGCTCGAGAAAGTCGGCAGCATCTCGCCCCTTGCATAGCGGTCGGGGCGTCGGATAACTCAGCCCCTTAGCGGCGCAGGCCGAGCCGGGCGATGAGGGCCTTATAACCTTCGTAGTCGGTATCTTCCAGGTAGCGCAAGAGGCGCTTGCGGCGGCCCACCATGCCGAGCAGGCCACGGCGGCCGTGCTGGTCCTTGACGTTGCTTTGCAGGTGCTGGCTGAGGGCCTCGATCTTGGCCGTGAGCAGAGCGACTTGCACCTCGGTCGAGCCGGTATCGTACTCACTCTTGCGGTAGTCGCCGATGATCTGCGTTTTTTGTTCAACATTGAGTGACATAAAGACCTCTTCGCTGTCAGGTAGACCAGAGCCAAAACCCCAATCCCCAAAGAAAGACTCTAACACAGCAGCCCGGCGCTTGCCAAATTCGGCCGACATTCGATCTTTGCACCTCCGTGGTCCCATCATGTCGGCGATTTCGAGAGAGCTTGGGAAGCTGCTACAAAGCGCTACAAAGGAAGATCCCTCAGGATCGCACGAATGAAATCTTGGCCGAGACCCGCAGTTTCTCTTCAGTTTCCCTTATAATATTGGGGTGTCGGACAAGGCAGACGCGCGCGCGGACTCGGGCCTCGAGCCGGGCCCCGAGCCGGGCCCCGAGCTCACATCCTTTGTCGAGGGTATTCTCGGTGACCTTGAGAGCATCCGCTTCCGCGGCTGGCAGCACGCCGAGTCGCGGGTCTGGGAGCTGAACTCGGCGGCTGGAGGAACGGCCTTTCTCAAGCAGCACAAGCAGGACCGCAAGTTCAAGCAGGAGTTGGGCGCCTACCGGCACTGGGCCCCCGCGCTGGCGCCCTACACGCCTCAACTTCTGGGGGTCTACGAGACCAGGCCCGCCGCC
>JALZLY010000258.1 GCA_030858465.1 Deinococcota bacterium | reverse complement strand
GGGCTGCACCGTCGTCTACCGCCGCGACACCGAGGCGGTGGCCCTGGGCTTCAACTACCGCTCGAGCCAGCCCTCCTTGGCCTGCCCCTGCCACCTGGGCGTCTTCGCGCCGTCGCAAGCGGGCCGGGCGGTGAGCGGCCCGCCGGTGGACCCGCTCTTTCGCGTCGAGCTGCGCGCGGAAGAGGGCGCGCTCTACGCGGTCGGGCTCGAGCGCAGGGAGGGCTGAGACGGCTTTGCCAGAGCTGCCCCTTCTCCCGAAAGGCGGGTAAGATGGTCGGGTGAGCGAGCCTCTACACGTCGTCATCGTCGGCGGCGGGGCGGCGGGATTTTTCGCGGCCATCACCTGCGCCGCGAGCAATCCAGGAACGCGGGTCACCCTCCTGGAGCGCAGCCACCAACCTCTCGCCAAGGTGCGCGTCTCCGGCGGCGGCCGCTGCAACGTCACCCATCACCTCTTCGACCCGGCCCTGCTCGCCGGGCACTACCCTCGGGGCGGCCGCGCCCTGCGCGGTCCCATGAGCCGCTTCGGGCCCCGCGAGACGGTAGCGTGGTTCACGGCGCGAGGGGTGGCGCTCAAGGCCGAGAGCGACGGGCGCATGTTCCCGGTGACCGACGCTTCGGAGACCATCGTGAGCTGTCTCGTCGAGGCGGCAAGGGCGGCCGGCGTGACGGTTCGCAGCCGGGCCGCCGTGACCTCGGTCAAAAGGACCCAAAACGGCTTCGCCGTGGCGCTCAAGGAGGGCGAAACCCTGAGCTGCGAGCGCCTACTCCTGGCGACGGGCAGCAACGCCCAGGCCTACGCTTGGGCCGAGGCCTTGGGGCACGCCGTCGAACCCCCGGTGCCGTCGCTCTTCACCTTCAACGTGGACGACCCCCGCCTGGAGGGCCTGGCGGGCATCTCGGTGCCGCAGGCGCAGCTGCGGCTGGAGGGCACGAAGCTCGAGCAGACCGGCCCGCTCCTCGTCACCCACTGGGGCCTCTCCGGCCCGGCGGTCCTCAAGCTCTCCGCCTGGGGCGCGCGCGAGCTCCACGCGCGCGGCTACCGGGCCACGCTGCTGGTCAACTGGCTGAGCGACACTCACCCCGAAGCTCTGCGCGAGCGCCTGCTGACGGTCAAGGACACCGAAGCCCGCAAAACCGTCCATGCCAGGAGCCCCGCCCTGCTACCCCAGCGTCTGTGGCGGGCGCTAGCCGCCGCAGCGGGCATCCCTGAGGGCAAGCGCTGGGCCGAGGTCTCCAAACTCGAGCTGCACACGCTGGCCGAGGAGCTGAACCGCGGGCGCTTTGCCATCACCGGCAAGGGCGTCTTCAAGGAGGAGTTCGTCACCTGTGGCGGCGTGCGCCTAAAGGAGGTGAACTTCAAGACGATGGAGAGCCGGCTCGTCCCCGGCCTCCACTTCGCGGGCGAGATCTTAGACATCGACGGGGTGACGGGCGGTTTCAACTTTCAGAGCGCCTGGGTGACGGGCTGGCTGGCGGGGCGGGCGATGGCCACGGTATAATTATTCGTTGGGCGGCGGTATCTTGATTTTATTCCGAACGAAAACTATGCTTACTGGATGAAGGTGCGTGATGTGCTCAAGTTGCTCAAAGACGATGGCTGGTATCTGGTTGTTACCGAAGGTAGTCACCGTCAGTTCAAACATCCCACGAAGAAGGGGCGCGTCACCGTTCCGGGGAAACCCGGTGATGATTTACCAATCGGCACATTGAACAGTGTCTTGCGTCAGGCAAGCTTGAAGCACTAAGGAGAGTATCAGATATGCGTTACGCCATTGTTATCGAAAAGGCAGAAAACAATTACGCCGCGTATGTACCCGATTTATTGGGGTGCGTGGCAACGGGTAAAACAATTGAAGAAACCGAGCAGCAAATCCGCGAAGCCGTTGAAATTCATTTGCGGGGGATGCGCGAAGATGGCTTGCCAATTCCAACACCGAGCAGCCAAGTCGAATATATTGAGGTTGCCGCGTAGGGAATCTTGAAGTGGATACTACTTGGAAAGCAATCCTTTGGCAGCAGTTCGGCGCTGCTATCGACATGCTCGAGAATGCCATGCTGGCCTGTCCCGATGAGTTATGGAGCGACCCCTCACAACGACCGGCGTGGGTCAGTAAGGATGTTGTCGGCTTTTGGTATGTCGCCTATCACACGCTCTTCTGGCTCGACTTTTATCTGTCAGGCTCGGAGGAGTTCGCTCCCCCCACTCCTTTTACACTTGACGAACTGGACCCAGCGGGACTGCTCCCTGAACGACCCTATACCAAGGGCGAGCTGCAAAGCTATCTCGAGCATGGCCGCCAGAAGTGCCGAGTGGCGATTGACGCTTTGACGGACGAAAAAGCTCATGAACGCTGTAGCTTCGGTTGGGGTGAGGTCAGCTTCTTAGAGTTGCTGCTCTACAACATGCGCCACGTCCAGCACCACGCCGCACAGCTCAACCTCATGCTCAGGCAGAAGACTGATTCGGCCCCCGGCTGGGTTGCTAAGGCGAAGAGCCATAGTGGCAACTAAGCGCTTGCGGAGTCGGTGGCACCTGACAACGCCATGTAGCTGACCGCAAACCAGCATGAATGCCACCTAGAACTCGTTCGTAGGGCAGTTGCGCGGCGGCTGATGGCGAGTGTTAAGCGGTAAGTAGCCATGCAAAAGAAATTGTGGAAGCTGCTCCCCTTGCCCTCGCCAGATTGTAGCTCTTAGCCCTGGGAACTTCACAAGAACTTTTGTGTAGGTGCTTATCTTCCATCTTGCTCTGGCTTCTGGTGGTCTTGTAAACTCTAGCCTGAAGTTCTTGGGGCAAAATCCTTGTTCTTCCCTCCAGCACGACAATACTTGCAAAAGCCTTTGCAAAGTGTAGTCATGTAAACAACCCTATTTCGCTGGCTTTGGGGTTATATCGTGCTATTATTCGCAAGATGCATGGTTTTCACGCAAAGCATAGAAGAGGAGAAAAGCACGGGCTGCAAGCCGGCTCTAACCCTTAGAGCCTTTTCGAGTGTAGACAGAACCGTGCATTCTTAAAATGCTCACATAGCCCCTTGGCGACGTGCTTCGTGCTGTTTTTCGTTCTAGGAACTTCAGTCTAGCTATCAGAATCATCGCCCGCAAAACTCTGCGCATTTTCTGGGAACAACACGCCGACGTATACAGCGTGGTGTACATTCGCTTTATCGGCAGTCATCAGGAATACAAGGTTGATGCGACAACGCTCTAGGAGAACGCATGAACATTCGGCCCATCAAACCTGACGCAGATCATGAAGCGGCGCTTGCAGACATTGAAACTCTTTTGGATGCGGAGCCGAATACACCAGCAGGAGACCGTCTTCTGGTGCTGACGGCGCTCGCCCAAGCTTACGAGGAAGAGCATTACGCCATTCCTGCTCCCGACCCGGTTGCCGCTGTTATGTACTACTTAGAGAGCCGTGGCTTGTCACAAGAAGACCTCGCTCCCTACCTTGGTAGCCCCTCCCAGGTATCCGCTGTTCTCGAACGTAGGCAGCCTCTAACGCTCGAGATGATTCGTCAACTGCATGCTGGCTTGGGCATCTCTGCCGAAGTTCTTATCCAAACCTACGACATAGCGGGCAATGCCGCCTAACGGCTAAGCTCGGGGGGTGCGTCCCACGGTGAGGTTTGAAGTGTAACTGCTTCTTTGGTTGTTTGCGGCAATTTTACACTTAGAGCGGGTCTTCCGTGACCCAGGCGCAGCGTTGCATCTAGGCGCCGTCTCTGTGAAGCTTGAGCGCGGCGTAGATGACGTCGTTGACGGGCGTCGCCACGCCGAGCTCTTTGCCCAGGCGGCCGGCGTAGCCGCTCAGCGCGTCCAGCTCGAGCGGCCTGCCCTTGGCCAAGTCCTGCTGCAGGGACGAGCGCATCTCGGGGTGGAGCTTCCGGGAGAACTCGAGCCTGTCCTCGACGATGTCCTCGGGCAGCGCGATACCTTTGGCGCGGGCGAGTTCGGCGATCTCGGCCAGACAGCGCCGGTAGAGTTCGCGCGTGTCCGCATCCGCCATCACCCGGCCGATGGGCGCCCTGGTGAGCGCGGTCAGACCGCTGAAGGCGCAGATGAAGAGCCACTTCGTCCAGATGACGCCGCGGATGTCGTCGCTAAGGCTCGCCTCGAGGCCCGCCTTTTCACACGACGCCAAAAAGGCTTGCGCCCTCCGCGACGCCGCCCCGTCCAGCTCGCCAAAGGCGAGGCGGGCGAAAGGGCTGTTGTGGACGACGAGGCCCGGCTCGGCAATCGTCGCCTCGATATAGGCCACCCCGCCCATCACCTGCCTCTCGCCCAGGACCCCGACCAGCACGTCCTCGTTGTCCACGCCGTTTTGCAGGCTGATGACCGCCGTGTCCTCCCTCAGCAGAGGCCTGATGCTCGCGGCGGCCGCGCGCGTGTCCTGCGCCTTGACGGTGAAGAGCACCACGTCCACTCCTCCGATGCTCGCGGGGTCGCCCGTGACGCTGGGGCGCTCGATGACAAAGTCTCCCAGGCGGCTCTCGACCCGGAGGCCGCGCTCTCGAATCGCCGCCAGATGCGCGCCCCTGGCGATAAAGTGAACCCGCTCGCCGGCCTGCGCCAGCCGTCCACCGAAGTAGGCGCCCACGCCCCCCGTTCCCATCACGGCAATGTCCATAGGCGAGTCTACGCTTTTTGGCTGGGGAGCAGGTTCGACAAGCTACGCGGGCAGGATGTAAAAGAGCATCATGAAAAAGTGGCTGATGCTGCCGGCCAGGACGAAAAAGTGCCAGAGCTCGTGGTAGCCGAAGACGCCCGGCACCAGGTTGGGGCGCTTGAGCCCGTAGATGACCGCGCCCGCGGTGTAGAAAAAGCCCCCGGCCAGCATCCAGAAGAGCCCACCGCCGGCAAGCGTCTGAATGATCGGCACGATGGCGATCAGTGACATCCAGCCCATCACCAGGTAGAGCCCGGTGGAGAGCCAGCGCGGCGCCCCCAGCCACACCAGCTTGACGATGATGCCCAGGAGGGCGCAGCCCCAGGCCAGGCCGAAGAGCGTCCAGCCCCAGGCCGGGCTCTGGCTCTGCAGGGTCACCAGGGTGATGGGCGTGTAGGTGCCGGCGATGAGCGCGTAGATGGCCGAGTGGTCGAAGGCCTTGAGCCAGGCCACCCAGCGCTCTCTCACGTGCAGGCTGTGGTAGAGGGTGCTGGCGGTGTAGAGCAGGATCAGGGTGACGCCGTAGACGGCGAAGCTCGTGGTGCGCCAGGGCTCACCCGCCGACAAGACCAGCAAGACGACCAGGCCGATGATGCTTAAGAGCACGCCGGCCAGGTGCGAAAAGCCGCTGATGGGCTCGCGGATGTACCAGGGGCGGATGGGCGGCAGGTCTTTAGCGGCCATGCTTTACCCTAGCAGAGCCGGCGTCGGCTG